>CALMIW010000075.1 GCA_937864275.1 uncultured Dehalococcoidia bacterium | reverse complement strand
GCTCCCCTGCATGCCGGCCCGGCACTACATCCTCTGCGGCTCCCTCGACTTCCTCTGGCGACCTTGGGGCTCGATCGAGATCTGGGAAGACGCGATCACGCGCCACCTGCACAAGGCAGGCGTGGTCTCCCAACTTATCTCGGACCACCCTCACCTCTTCGAAATGGGCGGCGAGAACTACCACACGGACTTCAGCGCATGGGACTACCAGCGGGGCCACGAAGGCGACCTCTGGAAAACTCGGCCCGACCCGACCTGGATGGGCGCGCCCGGCTTCGGACGCCCCTGGCTGCCGTACGACAATTCCCGTGGCTACTTCCGGGAGGAAGCCGACTTTCCCGGGCCGAAGACCATGACCGCGGCCGCGAAGTGGCTGGACGACAACGCCGGCTTCCACGACCGCTTCTTCCTCTTCGTCGACGAGTTCGACCCGCACGAGCCGTTCGACACGCCAGACCCGTACGCACGGCTCTACGACGACACCTGGGAGGGCCCGCACCTCATCTGGCCGCCCTACCACGCCGCCGCGCAGCGAAAGGGCATCCTCACCGAGCGGCAGGCGCACCAGGTCCGCGCCCAGTACGGCGGCAAGCTCACCATGATCGACCACTGGTTCGGGAAAGTGATGGAGTCGCTGGAACGCAACAACGTCCTTGAGGAGACCGCCGTGATCGTCTGCACCGACCACGGCCACTACCTGGGTGAACGCGACATCTGGGGTAAGCCTGCCGTGCCGGTGTACGAGCCGCTCGGCCACATCCCGCTGATGATCCGCTGGCCGGGAATCGAGCCCTCGGTCAATAACGCGCTGACGACGAGCGTCGACATCTTCGCGACGCTGTGCGACCTCTTCGGCGTGACTCCGGAGCACCGCACGCACGGGCAGTCGCTCATCCCGCTCGTCACGGGAGAGGCGAAGGCCGTGCGAGAGTGGGCGCTCCTTGGCGTCTGGGGCCGCGAAGTCCATCTCGTCGATGACGAGGCGAAGTACGCCCGCGCCCCCGAAAACGGCAACTTCCCCATCTCGATGTGGAGCAACCGCTGGTCGACGATGCCGGTGCACATCCCGAACCCGCCGCCGAACCTGCCGAAACCCGACGAGCGCGCCTTCCTGGACCGGATGCCGGGGACCAGGGTGCCGGTCATCCGCCAGCCGTTCCAGCCGGGCGACATGCTGCCCCACTGGGCAAGCACGCGCTTCACCGGTAACTACCTCTACCGCCCCGGTCAGGACCCCAACGAAGAGGAGAACCTCGCCGGCCGGGGCCTCGAGCGGGAGATGGCCGACAAGCTCCGCCAGGCCCTCCTCTCGATCGAGGCGCCGGACGACACGTTCGTGCGCTTCGGGCTGAGCTAAGGGTGTAGACCGAGAATCGATTGGTTATAGCTTCTCCGGTTCCACCACCGTCTCGAGGAATTCGGCCAGCGGTGGAATGAACTCCGTTGCGGTCTGCCACAGGTCCGCCGTCGACACGCGATGGTAGCCGTGGATCAGCACGTCGCGGAGTCCCGCTATCTCCCTCCAGGTGACCGAAGGGTTCGCCTCGCGGAATTCGGTGGATAGCCGCTTTGTAGCCTCGCCGAGAATCATGAACTGGTGCTGGACGGCGAAGTACGTCTTCTCGTCGCCCCTGAAGGCTTCGAGGTCCATCCCCGCCACCCACTCCGAGATTCGCCGGCAAGCCAGAAGCATGTCGATCAGCAGGGCGGCATCAGGCGACATCGAGCCGTTGCGCACTGTCGAGAATGGACCGTCGGAGTATCCAGTTGGGATTCTCTTCGACAGCCGCACGTTCCACGACGTCCACTGGTCGCCCGAACACCGCAGAGAGGTCTGCCTCGATGTCCGCGAGCTTGAGCATCGTGAAACGTGAGCCCGGATCGAACGTCACGAGAAGATCGACGTCGCTCTCCTCATCGAAGTCGTCCCTGGTCACCGACCCGAAGACAGCGATCTCTCGCAGGCGCCACTTCTTGCAGACCCTGGCTAGCCACTCGCGATCGACTTCGACCTTTCCGACTTTCACGGTCATCAGGATGCCCCAACGGCCGGCCGGTTAGCCGCTGATTCTCAGTCACAGCCGAACTCCACGTATCGCTCGCCGGACAGGTACCCCTCGATCGCGCGCCGGACGTACGGCACCGTGTTCGCCGGCAAGGCATCGAGCCGGTGCCACGAGAGTTCGTCGCACTTGCCCGGCTCGCGGTTCGCGGGTTCGCCACTCCAGCGCGAGGTTGCGACGAAAAAGTCGATGCGCTCCCGCTCGGCCATGCGATGCATGACCAGGGCGTGCCGGGCATCGTCGGGGGCGAGGCGGATGCCGACTTCCTCGGCAGCTTCACGGATGGCCGCGGCGGTCACTGTCTCGCCGCCGTCGAGGTGGCCGGCCGGCACGCTGTAGTTGCCGTCCTGGTACCCGGTGTTTGCGCGGCGAAGGAGGAGCAGCGAGTCATCGCGAAACAGGAGCACATGCACGGCCACGATGGCCGCGAAACGGTCGGGCGGGCCACTCACGGCGGCGGCGCCTCGCCATCGACCGCGTCGTCGAGCGTGTCGATGTACTCGTTGAAGAGGTCGATGCCCTCATCGAAGGTCCTCGGCAGGAAAGCGAGCACCGTCGGGGCGCTATCAAGGAGGCGCTGGGCCACCTGCGAGCCGTCGATCTCCTCGCGCAGGTCCGGACGGGGGAAGGTCACGAGCGCGATCAGGAGCACCTGGACGATGAACACCGCCTTCAGGAAGCCAAAGGCGCCGCCGGCCAACCGGTCGAGGACGCCCAGATTCAGGATTTCGGCCGTGCGCTTGAGCATGTGCGCGGCGACCTGGCCGCCGATGATGACCCCGGCCAGGATTGCGACGAACGAGAGCAACGCGGCGAACTGGGCATTGCGCACGATCGGTTCGACCTTGGGGAACATGTCGTCGTAGAAGATGCCGGCGAGCGGAATAGCGAGGATCACCGAGGCGATCGAAACGAGTTCGCGGATGAACCCGTTGCGGTAGCCGCTGAACGTCGAGAAGCCGATGACGGCGAGGAGGACAAGATCGAGCCAGTTCACGTTGGGGTCAGTTTGGCGGCGAAGCGCCAAGGCTCAACTTCCATGTTTCGCATTCGACAGCCCGCGCTACCATGCGGGTATGCAACAGCAGCTGATGGAAATCCTCGTCTGCCCGATGTGCAAGGGCGACCTGGAGCTGAAGGTCGAGAAGGAATCCGATGGCGACATCGTGACCGGGACAATCGTCTGCAAGGAGTGCCGGGAACGGTACCCGATCGAAGACGGCATCCCGAACATGCTCCCGCCCGACCAGCGAGGGTGAACGCCGCGTGAGCGACGAAGAACACGGCCACGGCTTCTCGGAGATGCCGCACGAGCCCGCGCCTCCCGAGAAGCGCAGGCTAGTCGCCGAGCCCCCGCTGCTCGCGCGCGGCGTGGCGCTGGGTGCGCTGGCGGTTGGCGCGGGCTGGCTGGGCATCGCCGCACTCCAGAAGAGCGCGCTGTTGGCGCCCCTGGCCGCCGCGCTCGGGATCGTCGGCGCGCTCGCCGGCTGGGCTGCCGCGATCCACGTCACCGGTGGCCAGAAGTTCGACGACCACCCGTTCGTCTAACCTGGATCGCGCGCCCCTGGCCACAAACAGCAAGAAGCCCCTCGTTTCCGAGGGGCTTCCGCATTTCAGCCGGGGGAGAGGATACCGGCCGATGGTTCGCGACTAGTTCTGCGACGGCGGCTGCGCGCCATCAATGACGCCCTGCGGGGTGATCTTGATCGAGCGGGCGCGTGCTTCGGGCTTCTTCGGGATGCTGAGGGTCAGCAGGCCATTTTCGAAGCTGGCCGCAGCCTTCTCCGGCTCCACGGTCGGGGGAAGGCGAAGCTGACGCTGGAAGCTTCCGTAGCGGATTTCGCGGCGCAGGTAGTTGTCTTCGGTCGTCTCTTCCTGCTTGTTGAACTCGCCGCGGATGGTGAGGACATCCTCGTCCACGGAGATCTCGACGTCCTTGGGGTCGACGCCCGGGACGGCGGCCTTGATGACGAACGTGTCGCCATTCTCGATGACGTCCAGGCTGAGGGTGGGGTTGCCCAGGTCCTCGCCCGTGCGGAAGGGCAGACGGGTGAACGGCTGTTCGAAGAGCCGATCCATCACATTCCGCATCGCAGCGAAATCAGCGGCCGGGTCCCAACGAGTGAGTGCGGTTGCCATTGGTAAATGAACCTCCATGCGGTTGTGTTGGTGTGCGAGTTCAATGATGGCATCCGCTCGAGACGTTGGCAAGTACTCTAACAACATCTTTATCAAGTTGCGTGGAGGCATCGTTGTAAAGAGCCTTGCCGACCCCTATAGTGGGAACGATGGCACGTGACTACTACGAGGCCCTGGGCATCAGCCGCTCCGCCGAGGACAAGGAAATCCGCTCGGCGTACCGCAAGCTGGCCCGAAAGTTCCACCCCGATGTGAACCCCAACGACAAGTCTGCGGAGTCTCGCTTCAAGGAAGTGAATAACGCCTACGAGGTCCTTTCGGACCCGGAGAAGCGCAAGAAGTACGACAAGTACGGCGACCGCTGGGAGATGGCCGATCAGATCGAGGAGGCGAACCGCCGGGGCGGCGGCGGTTTCCGCGCTGCCCCGGGCGCCGAGGGTTTCGGCGACTTCGGCAGCATCTTCGACACCTTCTTCCGGCGCGAGCGCAGCGGCCCGCGCGGCGGAGGCGTTGGCAACCGGCGCGGCCAGGACATCGAGACGCCCGTCGAGGTGAGCCTCGAAGAGGCCTACCGCGGCACAACCCGCATGGTGAACCTGCAATCGCCGGAGCCCTGCAAGGTTTGCGGCGGCACCGGCGAGGTTGCCGGCGCTGTCTGCCACACCTGCGAAGGCATGGGCACGCTCACGCGGCCGCGCCGGCTTGAAGTCCGCATCCCGGCCGGCGTGAAGACCGGCTCGCGGGTGCGCGTGGCGGGCGAGGGCCGCCCCGGCTCGGGAAAGGGCTCGCCCGGCGACCTCTACCTGGTCACCACCGTGCTCCCCCACACGCGGTTCGAACGCAAGGGAGACGACCTGGTCACCGAGGTGGATGTGCCGCTGCTTGATGCGGTGCTCGGCGGCGAAGTCACCGTCCCGCTCGTGGAAGGCCGCGTCGCGCTCCGCATCCCCGAACTGACGCAAAACGGCCGCCAGATCCGCCTGAGCGGGAAGGGCATGCCCGTCCTCGGCAGCAGCGAGAAGCGCGGCGACCTCTTCGTGAAGGTCCGCGTGCAACTCCCGGAACGGCTTAGCGCCGAAGAACGCGACCACTTCGAGGCCATGCGCAAAGCGCGCGCGGCCACGACTGCCAACACCTAGAAGGGAGGTGACACATGGCGCGAAACCGCCGCGAAAGCAGCGATGACGGCGTCGGCGACGATGAACAGCCGATTTATGTCATCTCCATCGCCGCGCGCCTCGTCGGCATGCACCAGCAGACGCTCCGCTATTACGAGCGCGCGGGCCTGGTGGAGCCGAAGCGGACAGGCGGGAACATCCGGATGTACTCGAACAGCGACATCGAGCGCATCCGCCAGATCCAGCGATGGATCGACGACTTCGGCGTCAACCTCGCCGGCGCGGAAATCATGATGCGCATGAGCGCCCAGATCCGTGCTCTCCAGGAAGAACTGGCGGCAACGCGAGCCGAGCTGGACAAGCTCCGGTCGACGAGATTGCCGGCGCCCTACCGGGAGGGGTTGAGGTTCGAGGCATGAGGCATGAGAGCACCGACTCGCCCACATCTGGCTGGCTGTACGCAGGAACGGAAGAAGTTGGCCGAATTGTTGGCGGCCTGAGAGCCGCCGTCGCAACACAGAAGGACGTCGGCACGAACGCCACGCCTCAACTACCCCGGGACTGACACAGTCCTTCGTCCGCTCGAGTCCAAGGAGACCTCACACCCATGATGCGACAAGACCGATTCACCGAGCAGGCCCAACAGGTCCTCGCCAATTCACAGGAGATCGTGCGCCAGAAGCGCAACTCCCAGTGGGGCGTCGCGCATGTGCTCGCCGCACTCGTCACCCTCGACGGCGGGCTTGCCGAGCAGGTCCTCCAGAAGCTCAACGTCGACATCAGCCGGCTGCGCCAGCGCGTCGGCAAGCAGGTCGCCGATCTGCCCACGCTCGCCTACGACGTGGTCCAGATCTACACGACGCCGGAAGTCGTCCGCATGCTCGAAGTCGCGAACTCCGAGGCCGAGCGGCTGAAGGACGAGTACGTCGGGGTGGAGCACCTGCTCATCGCCATCGCCGATAACGAAGAGAGCGGCTCCACCCGCCTCCTCGGGGAATTCGGCGTCAACAAGGAGGCCATCTACCGGGCTCTCCAGGACATCCGGGGGAAGCAGCGCGTGACCAGCCAGAGTGCCGAAAGCCGCTACCAGTCGCTCGAGAAGTACTCGACCGACCTCACCGAACTCGCGAAGGACGGCAAGCTCGACCCGGTCATCGGCCGGGACGTCGAGGTCCGCCGCGTGATGCAGATCCTCAACCGCCGGACCAAGAACAACCCGGTGATCATCGGCGAAGCCGGCGTGGGCAAGACTGCCATCGTCGAGGGGCTCGCCCAGAAGGTTGCGGCCGGCGACGTGCCCGACAACCTCCAGGACAAACGCATCCTCGCGCTCGACATGGGCGCGCTCGTCGCCGGCTCAAAGTTCCGGGGCGAGTTCGAAGAGCGGCTGAAGGCCGTGATGGACGAGGTGAAGCAGTCCGAAGGCGAGGTCATCCTCTTCATCGATGAGATGCACACGGTCATGGGAGCCGGCGGCGCCGAAGGCGCGATCGATGCCTCGAACCTGATGAAGCCCGCACTCGCCCGGGGCGAGCTCCATGCGATCGGCGCGACCACGCTGGACGAGTACCGCAAGCACGTCGAGAAAGACCCGGCGCTGGAGCGGCGCTTCGCGCCGGTCTACGTCGACGAGCCGACCGTCGAGGACACGATTGCCATCCTCAAGGGCTTGAAGCCGCGCTACGAGGCGCACCACAAGGTGGAGATCACCGACGACGCGATCGAAGCCGCGGCGCGTCTCTCCAACCGCTACGTCACGGAACGGCACCTGCCCGACAAGGCGATCGACCTCATCGACGAGGCCGCGAGCAAGCACGTCATCGACGCACAATCGATGCCGGACAACGTCCGCGACCTGCAGCAGCGGCTGGAAGCGCTCGCCCTCGAGACCGAAGCCGCCGTCCAGAAAGAGGACTACGAGGCCGCGGCGCGCATCAAGCAGCAGATCGTCCAGTTGCAGGACGAGTACAACGAGCGCAAGGCCGAGTGGGCGAAGGAACACCCGGACGCCAACATGCGCGTCACCGCCGAGGACATCGCCCGGCTCATCGGCCAAATGACCGGCATCCCCGTGTCCCGCCTGGAAGAGACCGAGCAGGACAAGCTCCTGAAGATGGAGGACTACCTCCACGAGCGCGTCATCGGCCAGGACCGCGCGATTGTCGCCGTTTCCGACGCCATCCGCCGCGCGCGGGCCGGCCTGAAAGACCCGACCCGGCCGATCGGCTCGTTCATCTTCCTTGGCCCCACCGGCGTCGGGAAGACGGAGTTGGCGAAGACCCTCGCCGAGTACCTCTTCGACGATGAGGACGCGATGGTCCGCATCGACATGTCGGAGTACCAGGAGCGCCACACGGTGAGCCGCCTCATCGGCGCGCCTCCCGGCTACGTGGGCTACGACGAGGGCGGCAGTCTCACCGAGGCG
>CALMIW010000074.1 GCA_937864275.1 uncultured Dehalococcoidia bacterium | reverse complement strand
GCCGTGTGGCACGCCCGGACCTATGGACGGCTCAGGCGTCAGAGAGATGCGTAGATCGATCCCGCCTCGACGACCACCTCTGGGCCCTCGAGATTCACTCGGTATCCGACGTCGTATGCCAAGTGGTCGAGGCGGTCGGCGTGTCGTCCGATCCAGTTGTCGAGGCTGACAGGGGCCTTCGACCAGCCCAGAAACCAGCGCAGTGCACTCAGGTCCAGTCCTGTCACGTACACGCCGTCGGTCTCGGAGCCGTGGGTGAGGTAGATCCATCGGTCAGTTCGTAAGGGGCTTGGCACGAGGTCCTTCGGAGACACCCCACCGAGACGGGGGGAGGCGCGGAGCGCCGTTTCGAACCGGTCCCACTGCGTCGTCTGCTCGAAGCGGCTCTGGACGCCCCGAAGGCGGATGCCGTCACTGCTCGCGCGATAGTAGGCAGCTGTGTTCGGGGCCAGTTCGAGATACGCATCGACCGCAAGTAGCTTCTCTGTATCGCCGGGGTCGAGCTCGACGGACATACACAGGGCCGTCGTCGCACTGGATTCGATGAAGCGGAGCACTGACGGATCAGGTGTGCGTCCCGCTGCCGCAGCAACGTCAGCAAGGGCCATTCCGGGCGGGTCAGTGGCATGACGCCAGAAGTAGCTCTCCCAACGCAGCCGCCCGCCAATCCAGTGGACGCGCCAAACGCTGCGTCCCCTGCCGATCACCGTGATCGTAGCCTCGAACCATGTGCGTGGCGGACCGTCGGAGGGTAACGTGGCGTTGAGCAACGCACTGGCCCGCAAGCGACCTTCAGTCGGCCCTAAGGGCAGGTACCGCTGCAACGACACGCCGAGGAACTCGTCTCCGGGCATGACTTCCAAGCCGCCGAGTGCGTCGTTCATGTCACGCTACTTCATCCCTTAGGGCGGTCGGGCCAACCAACGACCACGGCGCCAAGACCCGGCAGGCGCGAGCGAGTTCTACGCTGTCCGCCAACTCAAAGGAGCCGGTGAGGAGCAAGGTCTTCAGGTGCTCGGTTGCTGTGTGGCGCACCGCGAACATTCGATTTCCCGCGGCGAAAAGGATCCCTTCATCATCGGCGGCAAGTATGCCGGCGCCCCCCACGAGGCGGCCTCGCAAGGGG
>CALMIW010000073.1 GCA_937864275.1 uncultured Dehalococcoidia bacterium | reverse complement strand
CAGGGGTCGACCGCTGAGGGCGGCGTAGCGACCGATCACCTCGGCCCGACGGGGCAGGGCGGCGGCCGTGGTGGGGGAGGAGGTCAGGAAGGTCGCCTCGTCGTCGGGGTCGGCCCAGTACTGCAACGACCAGCAGGCATCGGCCACCGGGTCGCCCCGGGTGCACAGCTCCCAGTCGAGCACCGCGGCGACCTGACCGGTGGCGTCGAGGACGACGTTGTCGAAGCGGTAGTCGCCGTGGACGAGGGTCTCCGGGCCGAGCGTCATCTGGTCGAGCGCGGCCATGGTGCGGCGGCCAAAGTCCGGGATGAGCGGCCGGAGTTCTTCCGGGAAGAGGTCGCCGAAGCGCTCCATGGCGACGGGCCACACGCCGGCGTACATCATCTGGATGGGCTGCCGGATGGTCTCGATCCCGGAGGTGATCCAGGGGTACTTCGCGAACTCCGGGCTTTCCCACCACCGGGCGTGGAAGGCGCCGACGGCGTCGATCGCCAGTTCCGCTTCGGCGAGCGAGGCGCCGGCGACCTGGTCGCCGAAGCCGCCCCCGGTGAGGTCCTCGAGGAGGATGGCCGCCTGGCCGGCGGATGCGTCGTAGTGGGAGAAGTAGGGCTTCGGGGCGGGCAGGCCGCTCGCTTCGGCGAGTTCGGAATAGAAGCGGACCTCGCGCTCGTAGAGGCCGAAAGCGACGCCGACCATGCGCGAGCCCGGGTCCTCGGAAGGCAGCTTCGCGATGATCGTCGCGGGGGCATCCGCGGGTGCGCCGGAATAGGTGGGGGTGAGACGGGCGACGGTACCGATGAAGCCGATGCCGGCACCGATGATCTCGAACTGGACGGAGGTCACGGCGCCTTCCGGTAGGGCGCCGCTGCTGCGCAGCGCGGCGGTCAGCCATCCGGGACTGAGCCCCTCGATGGATGTGGGCAGTGGGGTCAGTTCGGTCATTGCGGGCATCCCTCCGGTGCGGGCGATGCTCGCAGAGCGTTACCAGAAGATCAACAAGTCCGAACGAGGTTCGGCGAGCCAGACCGCCGCGGCCCACCCGTGGCGCGGCAGGCTACGGGCTTACCGACTGGCCCACGAGGACTCCCTCGGAATTCGTCGAGAGGATGTCGCCGCCGAGGCATGATCCGCCGATGCAGATCAACGGTATTTCCGGAGGACTTCCAGGGCCGGGTGCGTGGCGTTTATTGGCAGGTAAGGAAATGTGTTCGTAACACGCCTGACACAACGGTGAAATGGAAGAGAAACGAGCCGGAAATTCGGGCCGCGTAGTTTTGGCGTTGACGGACCGCGCAGGAAGTGGCGTGGTCCCGAAACCACCGGAGGGCACTATGGAACTCGATAGCGGCAACACCGCATGGATGCTCATCGCATCGGCGCTGGTGTTGTTCATGACGCCGGGGCTCGGCTTCTTCTACGCCGGCCTCACCCGCAACAAGAACGTCCTGGCGACGATCATGCAGTCGTTCATCACGACGGGCGTTGTGGCCGTGTTGTGGGTGACCGTGGGGTACTCACTCGCCTTCGGGCCCGACCAGGGGCTCGGTATCATCGGCAACTTCGACTTCGTCGGCCTGAAAGACGTGGGGCCGGAGCCGATTGCGACGGGCATCCCGCACCTGATGTTCATGTCGTTCCAGATGATGTTCGCCATCATCACGCCGGCGCTCATCACGGGCGCCTTCGCCGAACGGGCCAAGTTCGGGCCGTTCCTGATCTTCACGGCGCTCTGGTCGCTGCTGGTGTATGTGCCGGTGGCGCACTGGGTGTTCGCGACGGACGGCTGGCTCAGCGCGTTCAGCTCGAACCCGGATGCGCCGGACATCGGCCTCAACTCGCTTGACTTCGCGGGCGGCCTCGCCATCCACGTAAACGCCGGAGTCGCCGCCATCGCTGCCGTCCTGGTCTTCGGCAAGCGCAAGGGCTACGGGACCGAGTCGATGGAACCGCACGACATCACGATGGTGGTGCTCGGTGCTGCGATCCTCTGGGTCGGCTGGTTCGGCTTCAACGCCGGTTCGGCGCTCGGGGCGAACGGGCAAGCCGCCTACGCCTTCGTGAACACCGCGGTCGCGGCCGCCACCGCCGGCCTCGCCTGGACGCTTGCTTCGTGGCAGTTCGGCGGCAAGCCCAGCGTCGTGG
>CALMIW010000072.1 GCA_937864275.1 uncultured Dehalococcoidia bacterium | reverse complement strand
GGCAGCTGACGGGCCGGGTTGGCGATGGGCGGCGCTACTGGGGGCGGCGGGGGGCGAGCGACCCGGCGAGTTCGTTTCGCCGGGTGGCGTGGGCGCCGAGGGTTTCGCTCTTCGCCTCGTGCTCGGCGGCGCGCCGGCGAAGCTGTTCTTCCGCGGCCATCCGCCGGTCGCCCGCTTCGCGCCAATCCTTCGCAGCCTTCACAACCAGTTCCTGGGTGGGCAGGAGGGCCAATTCGGCTTCGAGCCGGGCTGTCTCGGATTCGCGCGACTGCTTCAGCATGGCGACGGAGCGCGCGAATTCCGAGGCGCCGAGCACCACGGCCGAATCCATCTCCTTGATCGCTTCCTCCTTCGCCTTGAGGGCGGCACGGCGGCGGGCGATGACGTCTTTCAATGCACCGAGGAGGTCGCGCTCGGCCTGCTCTCGCCCGGAATCCGGTACCAGGGAGACGGCGTCCAGGCGCGCGGCGAAGGCTTCCTCGGCGCGGGCGAGTTCGTCGGCGGCCTTCATGTGCCGGGCGTCCTTCTCATCGGCGGCGCGCGCGGCCGAGTGGAGGAGCGAATCGGCGATCTCGCGCTTGCGGTTATCCAGCCAATCTTCCTGGCGGACGAAGGTCACCTGGAGTTTGGTGGTGGGCGGCGCGCCGATGACCGGCTCCTGATCCTGCTCGGAGGATTGGACGACCCAGCCGCGCTTGGAGGCGGCATCGAGGTCCCAGCGAAACTGCTTCTCGTTGGCGTAGGTCCCGACGAACGTAGTCTTCGAAGGGTCGTCGTACCAGGCCATGAAGAGATTCCCCCCCCCGCGATTCGGACGCCGCCCGGAGTTTACGCCCCGGTAATGCTACTGCTGAATTACGGGAAGGGGCGTGGAGGGAGCGTGACTTGTCTCGCGTGTTGCGAGGCGCAGGCCCCGCGTGGCAACGTTGCGGCACGACTTTCGATGGAAATGAGGCAAGGGATGAAACTCGGGATCAGTGTGGGGTATTCGGGTGCGGACATGCGCCTGCCTATCGAGAAGGTGTTGCGGGCGGAAGAGCTGGGCTACGACTCGGTCTGGACGGCGGAGGCCTACGGCTCCGACGCGATCACGCCGCTCGCCTACATCGCGGCGCTGACGAAGCGGATCCGGCTGGGCACCGGGATCATGCAGCTCGCGGGGCGGGCGCCGGCCATGTGCGCGATGCAGGTGGCGACGGTGGACGCGCTCGCCGGCGGGAACCGGATGATCGCGGGCCTCGGCGTCTCCGGGCCGCAGATCGTGGAGGGTTGGTATGGGCAGCCGTGGGGGCGTCCCTATTACCGGCTGAAGGACTACGTCCAGATCATGAAGAAGGTGTTCGCCCGGGAGGAGCCAGTCACCCACAACGGCAAGGAGTTCCATCTGCCCTATCACGGGCCGGGATCGCTGGGCATCTGCATCAGCACGTCGTACCCCGGTGGGGTGGGG
>CALMIW010000071.1 GCA_937864275.1 uncultured Dehalococcoidia bacterium | reverse complement strand
GTCCCCCGACGGGGTGTTCGGCTCGCTCCCCGGGCCGGACGAAGCGACCGAGGAGTCCCCCTTCGCGCCGAGTTCGCCCTACTCCGCCAGCAAGGCCGCTGCCGAACTGATGATCCGGGCCTACCGCGAGACCTATGGGCTGCCGGTCACCGTGTTGCGGTGCTGCAATGTCTTCGGGCCGAACCAGCACATCGAAAAGTTCATCCCGCTCTTCACCATGCGCGCCCTCGCCGGCGAGCCGATGCCGCTCTACGGCGACGGACTCCAGCAGCGCGAGTGGCTCTACGTCGATGACCTCGTCCAGGCCGTCCGAACGGTCGCGGGCTCGCTCCCATCGGACCTGCAGGCGATCCACATCGGCTCGGGCAGGCGCATCCCCAACATCGAGATCGCGCGCCGCATTTGCGAATTAACCGAACGCCCCGCGGACCTCATCCATCCGGTGCTCGACCGGCCGGGCCACGACCGCCGCTACGCCATCGACTGGTCCAGGCTTCGGGCGATGGGCTGGGCGCCGCAGGTGGAGTTCGAGGACGGGCTCGCGCGGACGGTTGCCTGGTACGTCGCCCACGGCCGCGAGCGCGCCGCCGGCGATGCGCAGTTCGCCGGGTACTTCCGCGAACAGTACGGCGGGCGCCTGGGTTAGCCCGCCCTCAGGGCAGGATCGCGAGCTCGGCGATCAACGGCCGGTGGTCGCTGCCCTCGCCCTCGCCTTCGCGGATCGAAAGGCAAACGACGCCCGCGCTGTGAAAGACCTGGTCGATGCGGATAGGCCGGAGCTTGCGGTTCTTCGGCCAGGTGGTCGCATTCCCGCGCCCGCGCTCCTCGTGGCAGTTGTCCAGGCCCTGGTCCTTCAGCTTCCGGTACCACCGGTGGTGCTGATTCATGTTGAAGTCCCCGGCAACGATCAGCGGCCCCGGCGCGCCATTGAGCATCGCGGTGATCGCCTTCCACTCGGCGTTCCAGTCCTCCCCCGTCTCGCCGGGACTGGGCGAAGACGGGTGCACGTCGTAGAGGACGACTTCGATGCCTTCGACCCGGACCGTCGCGCGGATCAAGCCGCGCGACCCCGCCGGGAGGACCACGATATCCTCGAACGGGAACTTGGAATAGATCGCGATGTTGTAACCCTTCCCCCTGGCAGCCTGGCGGAAGGGCAGGCGCGCCGCCGCGCCGTTGGCTTCCAGCGCCTCGCCGATGTCCCGGTTGAACTCCTGGAAAAAGAGCACATCCGGGTCTACATCGAGGACTTCGTCCGCGATTCCGGATTCGTCGGGGTTCTCGTAGAAGACATTCGCCGTCATCAGCCGCAGCCGCGGCGCCGAGCGGGCTTCCGCGGGGATAGACTCGGCCGGCCGGTAGTCCGGCAGCACCCACGCGAAGTGGAACGCGACGACGACGACTGCCAGGCCGCCAGCCATCCAGCGCCGCAGTGCAAGCGCCGCGACCGCGACCGGATACGCAGGGAGGTAAATCCAGAACGTATAGGCGTTCGCCCAGATGAGGATAAGGTTGGAGTCCGGGCTGAAGAGCCGCGCGGCGATGAGCCCGAGGAACGGCAGCATCCCAACGCCCGCCATCGTGGAAGCCACGAGCAGCACCCAGTCCCACGGCGTGCGTGGACGGGGAAGCGCCTTGCGCAGCCAGCCAGGAATCAGCACGCGGCCCCGGGCATCGTCATTCGCCGTGCTGCCAGTCCAGCATCATCACGTCGATCTCCTCGCCCGCCTCCACCACCGCGACATCTTCCGGGATCACCGTGAGCGCATTCGCGGCGCTCATGCCGGTGAGGATGTTGCTTCCCTGCGGGCCGGTGAGGTCGGCATACCAGCGGCCGTCCTCGCCCCGCGAAACGATGCAGCGCGCGAAAAAGCGCCGCGGGTCCGGGTTCACCACCCGCTCTCGCACCGCTGCCCGGATGACAGGGCGCTCCCACCCGGACTTCCCGAGCATCGCGTAGATCGCCGGCCGCCCGAAAAGTTCGAACGAGACCATCGAGCTGACCGGGTTCCCCGGCAGGCCGAGGTGCGGGACCTTCCGGCCATCCGGCGCGGCGAACACCCCGAAGGCGAGCGGCTTGCCCGGCCGCATCCGCACCGTCCAGAAGTTGACCTCGCCCTCGCGC
>CALMIW010000070.1 GCA_937864275.1 uncultured Dehalococcoidia bacterium | reverse complement strand
GGGAAGCCGCACGATGTTCGGGAAGCGCAAGAACCAACCTGCTGTTGCCGATCCAGCCGCCTCTCTGGAGGAACTTGAGACCGACCCTGAAACCGGGCTCATGGCGGCCGCGCGCTTCGAAGACGTCATCCAGAAGGAGATCGCCCGCGGACTTCGCTACGGCTCGACGAGCGCCCTGGCGATCTTCGAGATCGGTGTCGCCGAACGGGCGACGAGCGGGCCGATCCCCTCGCCGGCGAAGTTCGCCGCGAATGCGCTTCGCAAGGCCGCGCGCTCTTCAGACATCGTGGCTCGCGTTTCGCCGCAGACGTTCGCCGTCCTGCTCGTCGAAGCTCGCGGCGAAGGCGCCAACCAGTTCGCCGAGCGCGTCCGCACGAGCATCGGGTCGAACCCGTACGCCCGGCGACCCGACGGCACCGGGCTCTTCGCGCGCGCCTGGGCGGGCGTCGCCCAATGGGAGCCCGCGTTCGACTCGGTCGGTGCGTATGTCGGCGCGGCTCAGACGTCGCTCTCCGCGACGTACCGGGGATACGAAGCCGCCCAGGACTGGTTCCGGGGCGAGGGCTTGAACAAACCGTTCGTCGCCTGAACGCTACTCCGACGCTTTCCAGATCCCTCTTTCCGCCTCACGGGCGGCGGCCTGTGCCGCAGTGAACCGGTCGACGTATTTCACGTCGGGCGGAACGGTGTCGGTCACGGCGAAGCCTTCCAGGACGAGGACTTCATTCACCATCCGGCCGTCCTCCAGCCAGGCGTAGCGCAACAAACGGCCGTAGCGGTCACGCTCCGAAAGGTCGCGTTCGAGACACACGCTGCTGCCGCCAACGAGCTGGGCGTTCCGGGCCGTTGCCTCGGGACCAAACGG
This sequence comes from uncultured Dehalococcoidia bacterium, assembly GCA_937864275.1. Taxonomy (GTDB): domain Bacteria; phylum Chloroflexota; class Dehalococcoidia; order Tepidiformales; family Tepidiformaceae; genus Amarobacter. Next base: position 681 of record CALMIW010000070.1, on the reverse strand, counting down.
TTGGACCGGCGTGGCGGGTGCGACGGTCTCGGGCGTGTCGACACCGATATAGCGGACCGGCTCCTCACCGGGCCGCCCGTCGAACGCGACCCGGACGGTGTCGCCGTCGGTGATGTAGACGACCCGCGCCCACTCGCACACCACATCCCGAGGGATCCCGGTTGTCGTCGGCGTTGACGCTCCGCCCTGGTCATCCCCATGGCAGCCCCACCCCGCGGCGAGTACTGCCACCAGGCCCCAGCGGGGCACGTTCGCCAGGCTGGGGCGCAGGCTCGGTAGCATGCGCCGGCTCACGGGGCGACGGCGGCGGCTATGGTCGCGGCATAGATGCGGTTGCCGAGGGGGCTGAGGTGCACATGGTCCGGCATCCAGGCGGCGTCGCCTTCCTGGCGAATGACCGGTTCGAGGTCGATGAACGGCATCCGGTGCTCCCAGGCCGCCCGGCGCATGGGGGCCTGAAAGCTGTCAATGTCCTTCTCGATAGCGGGGTTCGCCTCGCGGATGGTGGAGCCGAACCTTGCCGCCCCGAGGACATAGACCGCGACGCCTTCCAGCCTGGCGAGTCCATGGAGGACCTCGCAGTACACGCGCGAAACCTCGGACGCAGAGGCGACACCGGGTGCTCCGATGGACCGTCGGGCGGCGCGCTCTGCCAGGCGTGTCGTCCTCCCGGCGCGGCCG
>CALMIW010000069.1 GCA_937864275.1 uncultured Dehalococcoidia bacterium | reverse complement strand
CGTCCGCAACCCGTTGCGGGAACGCGACCCGCGGCAACCGCACCCGAACTTCTACTTCGTCCAGGAAGACTTCCTCCGCGAGCGGCAGGGCGGGCGAGGGTGGGGCCTGACGGTATTCCGGCCGACCGTGATCTACGGCGATGCCTGGGGCAACAACATGAACCCAATCCCGGCGCTGGCCGCCTATGCAGCCTTGCTGCGCGAGGCCGGCGAACCGCTGCACTTCCCCGGCCGGCCGGGCGTGCCCGTGCTGCGCGAGGCGGTAGACGCAGACCTGGTGGCGGAGGCGCTGGGGTGGGCGGCGACTTCCCCCTCGGCCCGGAACGAGACGTTCAACCTCACGAACGGCGACGTCTTTCTCTGGGAGAACGCCTGGCCGGCGATCGCGGAGACGTTCGGGATGGAGCCGGGGGATGCCCGGCCCGTGTCGCTCGCAGCGGACCTCCCCGCGCGGCAGGATGCCTGGGCGGCGCTGGTGGCGCGGCATCGGCTTCGGGCGCCCGCCAACCTGCTGGACTTCGTGGGGTACAACTCGCTGGTGTACACCGACATGCTGCTTTCGGGCGCGCAACAACCTTCGATGCCGATCCTGAACAGCACCATCCATGGCCGAGAAGCCGGGTTCCAGGCGTGCATGGACAGTGAGGACATGTTCCGGAAGTGGTTCCACAAGCTCGCGGAGGACGGTGTTATCCCGCCGCCGCGCCCATGAAATGTGCCCGAAACTTCGAAGTGCTAGGTTAAGCGCATCGCACGGGCGCCGTGGCCCGAAACGGAGCTGAACCGCCATGATCAAAGCGTTTGTCCTGATCGTCGTCGACCCCGCCAAGACGGTTGACGTGTATGCCAGCCTCCGCGCCGTGGACGGCATCAGCGAGGTGTACCAGGTGATGGGTCCGTACGACATCGTCGCCGTGGTGGAAGTGCCGGCGCTTACGGACGTGCCTGCCGTCATCAGCAAGCACATCCGCGCGGTTGAGGGCATCGAGAGCACCACGACCTGCGTGACGTTCCCCGAAGCGAGCTAAGAGCGAAGGCAGGGCCGGCGAGCGGGCACGGCCCTGGCGGTTGCGGCGATTAGCCTCGCGGGTCGGGGACGTTGACGACGATCGCCTCCTGGCTGTTGCGCGCGAGAAGCAGTTCGGCCTCGCCGTCGGCGTCGAGGTTTTCTTCCATGTGGACTTCGTAGGGCGGGACGAACACGAAGTCGCCCGGTTCGGTATCGATGACGTGTTCGAGATTCTCGCCCCAGCGGAAGCGGACGCGTCCGCGCAGGATGTAGATTCCGGATTCGTTGCTGCCGTGGTGGTGGGCGGCCGAGCAGGCGCCCGGGCTGTTCACGGCCGTTCCCATCCAGAGACCTTCGGAGCCGGTGAGACCGGCGGAGATGGCTGCCTGGCGCACCATGCCGGGCGTCTGGGCTGTGCCGGAGTCGCGTTCGCTGGGACGGATGACTTTGACCATGGCGGGGATTATAGCGACGCGGGCGAAGGCGTCATGTGACCTCCATGGTCGCCATCAGGCCCAGGGCTGCCTGGTCCAGGGT
>CALMIW010000068.1 GCA_937864275.1 uncultured Dehalococcoidia bacterium | reverse complement strand
TTTCGATGGCCGGGACAGAAACGGTCACGTTGTAGGTATCGGCGCGATCGCCCCCACCGGGCAGTCAGACAGGGCTGCCCGGGGCGGGAAATGCGATGCCGTGATACCGTTCGCGCGCGGCAATCGGGCCGCGAGAATGCGAGGGAAGCCGCGAGTGCACTTCGTCGCCCTTGCCGCCCAGAACGTCTACTCGCGTAAAGTCCGGAGTGCGCTCACCGCGCTCGCAATCGCTATCAGCATCGCCACCGTGGTCACCATGGGGGTGCTCACGCACTCGCTCCGGCAAACCGCCATCTCCGTCCTGCAGACCGGCAAAGCCGATTTCTCCATCGCCCAGAAGGGCGTCTCCGATGTCATCTACAGCGCCATGGACGAGGCCGATGTGGCGTACCTGCAATCGAAACCCGGCGTGGCGAGCGCCGTTGGCGTGCTCGTCGCGCCCGTCGAACTCGACTCCGACCACCCCTTCTTCCTCCAACTCGGGCTCGAACCGGAGCAGCTGGCGGACTTCGGCGTCGAGGTCGTGGTGGGCCGCGCCTACGCTCCCGACGCCGCCGATGAGGTGATGATCGGCTATCGCACCGCGCGCGAATTCGAAAAGACCGTCGGCCAAACGCTGGAGATCGACGAGCGAAGCTTCACCATCGTCGGCATCTACTCCACCGGCCAGGTCTTCGGCGACCAGGCTTCCATGATGCCCCTGTCCGCGCTCCAGGCGCGCGAGCGCAAGCCCGGGACCGTCACGCTCGCCTTCGTCCGCGTCGAACCCGGCACCGACATCGACGCCCTCCGGGAAGAGATCGAGGCGGAGCGGCCGGAACTCGCCACCGTGCGGACCGAATCGGAATTCGGCCGGGTGGACCGCAACCTCGAACTCATCAGCGCCGCGAACGTCGGCGTCTCCGCGCTGGCGCTCATCGTTGGAGCGGTCATGGTCATGAACACCATGGTCCTGACCGTGTTCGAACGGACGCGCGAGTTCGGCGTGCTGCGGGCTATCGGTTGGTCGCGCAGCCGTGTGCTCGTGATCGTCCTCCTCGAAGGACTGATCGTGAGCCTCACCGGCGCGGTCGCGGGCACAGGGGCGGGCTTCCTCGCCATCCGCGCCCTCCAGGACGTCCCGGACCTGGTTGGCGTCTTCCAGCCGCAGTACCCGGCCTCCGTCTTCCTCCGCGCCCTGGCCATCACCTTCGGCATGGCGTTCTTCGGGGCGATCTATCCGGCGATGCGGGCCGCCACACTGGTCCCGCTGAAGGCGATACGCCATGAGTAGCCCGCAACCCCCGGCAATCGAAGCCATCGACGTGGTGAAGACGTTCGACCGGGGAGTCCTGCGGCCGCTCGACGGAGCCTCGCTGACGGTCGCGAAGGGCGAGTGGGTAGCGCTCACCGGCCCGTCCGGCTGCGGGAAGTCCACCCTGCTCCATCTCATTGCCGCGCTCGATGTGCCCACCTTCGGCCGCATCCTCGTCAACGGCCGGGACCTTTCCCGGATCAGCGACCTCGATGGATACCGCCGCCGCGAAGTAGGCCTGGTCTTCCAGTTGCACAACCTCCTGCCGATGCTCTCGGCGATTCAGAACGTGGAGGTGGCGATGCTGGGTACCGGCCGAAGCCCTGGGGAACAGCGTGACAGAGCGATGGAATTGCTGAGGGCCGTCGGGCTGGAAAAGCGCGCGAAAACCCGGCCGCCCGCCCTCTCCGGCGGCGAACGCCAGCGGCTTGCCACGGCGAGAGCGCTCGCCAACAGGCCGTCGCTCCTGCTGGCCGATGAACCCACCGGCAGCCTCGATAGCCAGGCGAGCAAGGGCGTGCTCGGCCTCCTGGGTGCCATTCGGGCCGAAACGGGCCTGACCATCCTCATGGTCACGCACGACCCCGCCGTAGCGGCCGCCGCCGACCGCATCATCTACATGCGCGACGGCCGGGTGGTGGACCAACCTGCGGGGTAGGCGCTACTTCGTGGTCAGCCGCTGGAGTTCCGCACGGACTTCCTCCAGCACGTTCTCGCCGGCGTCCAGTGTCGAGGCAGACTCCTGCCCGATGGCCGGGTCCAGTTTGAGGATCGCCTGTTTCAGCAGGTCCGCGCCCGCCGCGAGGCCGTCGCAGGCCTGTCGGATCTTGCCCCGCAGCGTCTCCGGGACGCCGCCCGGCACGGTCAGCGAGTCCAGCTGTTCCGCTTTGGCGATCACCAGGTCGGCATCAGCGGTGAGCAGTTGTGGCCACTTCGGGTCGGCCTGCGAGGACTGCGCAGCAAGCATGTCGGCGTCGAGTTTGTTCACCAGTTCGGCGAGTTCGTTCGCCAGCGCGAGCGCCTGGCTGTAGTACGGGATGGTCGGGTCCTGCGTCGGGCCGGGAGACGGAGACGGGGTGGCGGCTGCCGCCGCCGTCGCCGTGGCGCGGATGTCTTCGAAGTCGTCCTCGTCATCGCCGCCGCCGCAGGCGACAGCCCCCGCGACCGCGGCCGATGCGGCCAGCAAGAGCATGCCGAACCGTCTGAACATGCCCGCAGGGTAGTGCGCCGCCCCGCCCCGGGTAAGGGCCGGAGGGGGCACGCCGAGCGGGCCATCCGGCCCGAAGGCCGCTACCGCGCCCGGCTTCCGCCGTCGATGGGGAAGATGCCGCCGTTCAGGTAGCTCGCTTCGCTCGAACAAAGGAAGGCAACGAACGCCGCCACTTCCGCCGGCTCGCCGTAGCGTCCCATCGGGTTGCCCGCCGCCATCGACTGGTGCACCTGCTCCGGCTCGTCCGGGTTGATGCCTCGTTCGAGCGCCCGCATCATCCGCGTCTCGATTGGCGAGGGGCAGACCGCGTTCGTCCGAATCCCGCGCGGCCCGAATTCGAGCGCGGCCGACTTCGTCATCCCGACAACCGCGTGCTTGCTCGCGCCATAGGCGAAGATACTCGGCGTGCCAGAGAGTCCGGCCACGGAGGCCGTGTTCACGATCGCGCCCCCGCCCCGTTCGAGCATGATCGGCACCACGTACTTGATGCCGAGGAACACGCCCTTCAGGTTCACCGCGATCACCTTGTCGAAGATGTCCTCCGGGTACTGGGTGGTGGGCCCGACCCAGCCCTCGATGCCCGCGTTGTTGAAGAACGCGTCGATCCCGCCAAAGCGCTCCCTGGCGGCCTTCGCGTAGCGCTCCACGTCGCTGGACTTCGAGACGTCGGCCGGGACGGCAATGGCCCGGGAACCCGCGCTTTCAACCAGCGCGACGACTTCGTCGAGCGCGCTCCCCGCGAGGTCCACGGCGACCACGTTCGCGCCTTCCTGGCCGAACCGTTCGGCTGTGGCCTTGCCGATCCCGCCCGCGGCCCCCGTGATGA
>CALMIW010000067.1 GCA_937864275.1 uncultured Dehalococcoidia bacterium | reverse complement strand
GATGACGAGATGCAGCGCGTGTTCCGCTGGGTAGCGGCGCGGAACCGGCCCTTCTCGATGAACCACCCGAAACACGTGGGGCCGCCATGGGCGCTCGCGGACCCGGGGTTCGCCGTCCGCGAGGTCTGGCAGGCGCCCTGGCGCTGGTACAACTGGGAATCGGTGAACGCGTGGGACGAGCAACTCGCGGCCGGCCGCCGCATCGTCCCGGTTGGCGGCAGCGACGCCCACAGCGCACCGCCAGCCGAGCCGGTCCACCCGCACCACATCGGCGACCCGACCACCTGGCTGTACTGCGAGAACGGGCTGACGGAGGCTTCCGTCCTCGACGCCATCACGAGGGGGAAGACCACCATCTCGGATGGACCGAAGGGGCCGTTTCTCACGATCTCGCAGGATGAAGAAGGTCGCGTGACTGCGAACTTCGACCGAGCGGCGGGCACGACCCTCGAGTTCATCGCCGATGGCGAACGCCGGCACAGGGTCGAACTCGGTCGCGGCCGGGGAGAGTACCGGCTGCCCGAGGACGTCGGCTTCGAACGCTATTTGCGCGCCGAACTGCGCGTGCCGGGTGAGCGCGGCCGCGAGGACGTCCGTGCGCTCTGCGCGCCGCTCTACCGGTAGCGGCACGTCCGCCCCCCTTTGACGCTTCTGCTACCATGGAAATTGAGACCCGCATGGTGCGGAAAACAGGAGACCCTTTCCCTTGGCTTTTGCCGACAAACAAATCGCGTGTCGCGACTGCGGCACGATGTTCGTGTTCACCGCCGGCGAGCAGGAGTTCTACGCGAACAAGGGCTTGATGAACGAGCCCACCCGCTGCCAGTCCTGCCGTTCGGCGCGCCGCTCCAGCCAGAGCACGCTCGAAGCGAACGACGGCTATGTGCGCTACGGCAACTTCGCCAGCTTCGGCGGCAAGACGCCGCGGCAGATGCACCCCGCCTCTTGCGCCGAATGCGGCCAGATGACGGAAGTGCCTTTCGTGCCCCGCGGCGAGCGGCCGGTGTACTGCAGCAACTGCTACAGCAAGATCAAGCCTCCGCGCGAGGAGATGGCCCCCGAAGGCCGTCGCTGAGAGCCTCGGCCGGATGAGCGATACGCGGCACCGCCAGCTCTCGCGCATCTACGGCCGTACCATCGAGACCGATGAAGATGCCCGGACCGCCATCACCGGCGACCCGGGCATCCTCGCGTCTGAACTGTTCATGGAAGCCGTCGAAAGCGACGACGTGACCAGCATCGAGACGGCGAAGTCCTACCTCGAGGATCGCCTGGCGTTCTTCGGCGGGATTGTCGCGCCGGATGTCGAGGCGATCCGCCGCGGGTTCGAATCGAAGCTGACGGCGTGGGCGTGAGCGACGCCGTTTTGCCCGCCATGCGAAAGCAACCGTATTATCAAGGTTAAGCCCGGGGGTTTACGCGCATGCGGTTGGTAGGAATAGTCATTGCAGCAGCCATCGTCCTCGGACTTGCCATCCTCGGGGTGAACGGCATCCTCTCCTATTTCGACACGGACTTCATTCCCGGCGGGGCCTTCCCCGATGCGTGGACCGGTCCGGACACGTGGAGCGAGTGGCGCGACATCGTCATCGTCTTCACCGCGCTGTTCTGGCTGATCTCTGGCATCGTCTTCATCGCCGCCGCGATCGCCATCTTCCTGCTCGCCATAGTGGCGCGGAAGGTGATGCAGGAGAACGCGGTGCCGGCGCTCGATTCGCTGCGCGCATCGCTCGACAACGTGAAGGGCACCACCGAGTTCGCGGGCGAAACCGTGGCCTCGCCGATCATCCGCGTCTACTCGGTCTTCAAGGGCGTTCGTACCGGCCTCGGTGCCGTGAGCGGCGTCGGCGGCCGCATCAAGTCGCGAAAGCTGGGCAAGAAATGACCACGCCCGAACCGGACGATTTCATCAAGTCCGAGGCAGAAGCGTTCGAGGACGAAGAGAGCGAGAACCCGATCCTCGGCTGGGCGAAGGCGATCGTCTTCGGCATCGGCGACACGGCGAAGGACATCCTCGAGGAGGGTCGTCGCGGTGCGCGCGAGGCGATGCAGGATGGCTGGGAGCGGTTCGACCAGAAGACGAAACACCGCCGCGACTGAGCCTCGCGCGGCCGCCGGCGCGCTGATGCCCGATACGCGAGTCCTGCTACCATTGAGCTTCGCGTCCCCCGGGAGAGGTGCTGGAGTGGACGATCAGGCACGCCTGGAAAGCGTGTGTACCGCAAGGTACCGTGGGTTCGAATCCCACCCTCTCCGCCAGTACTGAATCCGCGAGCGGCAGCCGTCGCACGCGCGCTCAGCAACTAGTCATTCCACGGACCCACGCCTCCGAAGCGGTCCGGCGTGATATGCATGACGTAACCTTCGGGCGGATTGGGCATGGCCGGAAATACCACGTCGCTCCCCATGTAGCGGTGGGCAAGCTCCTGCAACAACCTGGGTGCGCCACCCTGGACGATGCGCGCCGTTCCCTGGACAACCAGGTAGTTCGCCAGCCCGATGGGATTCGTGCCGCTCGCCTGCATGGAGAACGCGACGCGGGCGTCCCGGCGGACGTTCTTCACCTTCTGGTGCTCGAACAGGTGGGCCGTCACGATGTCGTCGCCCTCGATCCCAACCCACACGCAGGTCACCTGTGGGCTTCCGTCCTTGTTTACCGTCACGAAGTGCGCAAGCGCACCCGACTCGATGACTTCCCGAACCGACTGTGGAATCGTAACCACGTCTTGTATCCCCTCCTGGTCTCCGAATCGTCGGGATTGTAGGAGGAGTCGGCAACCAGAACACAAGGAGTGCGTTGCGGCTTCGCGCATGGGCGAACGTGCCCTCCGGCCGCCAGGTCGCGACTTCTCCGCGGTGCCATCGTGCGAGCATCGCACTCGAACGGCGATCCCGTATCATCCCGCGTCACGTTCGGGATGGAGGGATCAGACGATGAAAGACCTGGCAGGGAAGGTGGCGGTGGTCACCGGTTCGGCGAGCGGCATGGGGTTCGCGTTTGCCAGCCGCTTCGCCGAAGAGGGCATGTCGGTCGTCCTCGCCGATATCGAGGCCGAGCCGCTCGCGATGGCGGAGGCGGCGATCAAGGCGAAGGGCGCGAAGACCATCGCGGTCCGTACCGACGTCCTCCAGGACGGCGACGTCGAGAAGCTGGCCGATACCGCCTTCAAGACCTTCGGGAACGTGCACATCGTCTGCAACAACGCCGGCGTGGCGGGCGGAGCGGGCAAGCCGGTGTGGGAAGCTCCGCAGGAGGACTGGGACTGGGTCTTCGGCGTCAACTTCTGGGGCGTGCTGCGCGGTATCCGGGCCTTTGTCCCGCGGATGATCGAGAACGGCGAAGAGGGGCATATCGTGAACACGGCTTCGGTCGCGGGCTTGCTCACCGGCGCCGACCCGTACTCGGTCTCGAAGCACGGCGTGGTCTGCCTGACGGAAGGTCTCTACAAGAACTTCAAGGCGATGAACCTCAAGCTCTCGGCGTCCGTGCTCTGCCCGGGCTGGGTGCAGACGAACATCCTCGATGCGAGCGGGACCCGTCCGGAAGAGCTGGGCAAGTCGGCAGACCCCGCCAGCCTCGGCGGAGAGGCCGCGCAACGCGCCGCGAT
>CALMIW010000066.1 GCA_937864275.1 uncultured Dehalococcoidia bacterium | reverse complement strand
TGGGTGAGCGGTATGCGAAGCGGACGGGGCGGCTGAAGCGGAGCGGGTGAGACGGGGGGGCACAATCACTCGTGCCGTGGTGAGTGCCCGGGAGGCGCTCACCACGGCACGACCTCATGGTGGGAGAGTGGACTAAGGCGGGCCGGAGGGGCGTGCCCGGTTTGATACACTCTCGCCATGACGTCGCGCGTCGTTGAGCTCTCTTCGCTCCTGGTCTCGAAGCCGGGTTACCGGGATGGACGGCCATGCCTGCGCGGCACGGGGATCACGGTCCACAACGTGGCCGCGACCTACTCCATGGGCTACACCGTGGAACAACTGTGCGCGGAGAACCCGGACCTGGAGCCTGAACTGTTCCACGCAGCGATCGCGTACTACCTCGCGAACCGAGCGCGGATCGACGCCGAGATAGAAGAAGACATTGCCTACGAAAACGCACTGGCCGCGCGCTTCCCACAGGGCATTGCTCCTGCCACTCGCTCGGACGCATGACCCTCCGCCTCTTCATGGATGAAGACTCGCTGCACGCAGCCGTGCTCGAAGCGTTGAGGCGCGCCGGCTTCGATTGCCTTACAGCCACCGAAGCCGGCCGGGAAGGTCTGCCGGACGAGCAGCAATTGGAGTTCGCCTCGGCGGCCGGGCGCATTGTGTTCACGAGGAACACCAGGGATTTCGTACGGCTGCACGACGAGTGGACGGCTGGCGGGAGGCTCCACGCCGGGATCATCACCCTCACCTCGCAGCGAACATCCGCCGGAGAAATCCTCCACGCGCTGTCCAACGTCTCCGCCTCGTTCTCGCTGGAGGAGATGGCCGGAAGGCTCGTCTTCCTCCGGAATCACCTCTGAGCACGACGCGCCGCTACTGGGAGTCCTTGTAGAGCGCGTCGCGAGAGGCGCGGAAGGCTTCCCATCCCTGTTCGCGCAGCACCTTGAGGTGCTGGTCCGGCTCTTCGACGGTTGTGCCGAGGATGCCCGCGATCGCCGGGTCGGCGCGGTAGGCGAGCGCCTGGTGGAAGCCGGCGAGTTCGTAGACGCGGTTCACGAGGAGCTTGTTGGAGCGCACGGTTTTCTGCGGGAGCGCGGCCATCTTGCGGGCGACATCTTCCGCGGCGGCCATCAGCCCTTCGGCAGGGACAACGCGGTTCACGAGGCCGAGCCGGAGAGCATCCTGGGCGCTGATCCGTTCGCCGAGCATCAGGATTTCCTTGGCCTGTTTGATGCCGGTGAGGAACGGCGTTACCAGGATAGGCGGGCCGAAACTGTGGCGGATCTGGAGTTCGCCGAAGACTGCGTCCTCGCTGGCGATGGTCAGGTCGCACATGCCTGCGAGTTCGTGGCCCTGTCCGACGGCATAGCCGCGAACGGCGGCGATGACGGGCTTCTGCATCTCCCAGATCTTCATGTTGATCTGCATGCCGGAAGGCGTAGGGTCGTCGTCCGGGGGCGGCGTCGACTGGATGTCGCCGCCGGCAGAGAACGCGCGGCCGGCGCCGGTGAGGATGATCGCCTTCACGTCGTCGTCCTTCTCCGCCTCGCCCAGTGCCCACCAGAGGCGGCGCTGGATCGACCAGTTGATGGCGTTGAGGACGACGGGTCGGTTGAGCGTGATGACGGCGAAGCTCTCGCGCTTCTCAAGGAGCACGTCGTCGGGGGAGGGCGGAGGGATCTCGATCTGCTGTGGGGATGTCATGGCAAGAGCCTACCCCCGACGAGCGCGATCGAACCACAACCAGGCTGGGAGACCCACCCGCGGGGGGACAGGCGGAGCAACCAGGGCGTGCGTGTCTCCGTGCCTCGATCGAACCTACACTGGCAGCGTGGGCGTCACCCGAGAGCAGTTAGTCGAAGCCTTCCGGCAGAGCGGGCATGAGCTGTGGCTTGTCGGCGGGGCGTTGCGCGACCGGATGCTCGGTTCGGAATCGAAGGACCTGGACTACACGACCGATGCCGACCCCGACGCCATCGAAGCACTGGTGGGAGCACTGGGCGCCCCGGTGACGACCGTCGGGAAGCGCTTCGGGACGATTGGGGCGCTGGTCGACGGCGAGTGGAGCGAGATCACGACCTTTCGCGGGGACAGGTACACGGAGGGCTCGCGCTGGCCGGACGTCACCTTCGGGACGAGCATCGAGGAGGACCTGGCGCGGCGGGACTTCACGATCAACGCCTTCGCGGAGAACGCGTTCGACGGGCGCACGCTCGACCTGTACGGCGGGGAGGCCGACCTGCGGGCGGGCGTCATCCGAGCGGTGGGCGAGCCCGGGCGGCGCTTCCGGGAAGACCCGCTGCGCATCCTGCGGGGCATCCGGTTCGCGAGCCAACTAGGCTTCACGATCGAGCCGGAGACGTTCGCGGGCATGGAGGCGACGGCGGGGCTGCTATCGACGCTCTCGCAAGAGCGCGTCACCACCGAGCTCGACAAGCTGTTGCTGGGGGCGGCGCCGCGCGAAGGCCTGGAGGCGCTGCGCAGGACCGGC
>CALMIW010000065.1 GCA_937864275.1 uncultured Dehalococcoidia bacterium | reverse complement strand
GGGACTGACCTGCCGAGACGGTCTGTACGCAACACCGGGCGAGGTCTGGCAGATTGACCCGCGCAAGGCGTACCGCGACTTGTGGGAATCGCTTCACGGCCCCGGCTCATGGGACGCGAACCCGATGGTTTGGGTCGTGGGGTTCAAGCGGATCGCGGCATGAGCGAGTTCGAAGAGCGGGATCCTCCCGATTCCTCCGCAAGGGTCTTAGATCCATGCAGCGGAAGCCGGATGATGTGGTTCAACCGCGAGCACCCGGAGGCGGTCTTCGGTGATCGGCGCAGTGAAACTGTGACCGTGACCGATCGCAGTCATGGCCGATTGAACGGCACCAGAACCTTGAGGGTGTGCCCCGACATGCTTATGGATTTTCGCGCGATGCCATTCAAGGACGACACGTTCCGGCTCGTGGCGTTCGATCCGCCGCACTTGGTGCGCGCCGGGCCACGCTCGTGGCTCGCAGCAAAGTACGGGAAGCTGGGTCAGGACTGGCGTGACGACTTGCGCGCCGGATTCAGCGAATGTTTCCGCGTGCTGCATCCTGATGGCGTGCTCGTGTTCAAGTGGAGCGAAACCCAGGTGAAGCTCTCTGTCGTGCTGACGCTGACGCCTCACGCGCCGCTGTTCGGCAATACCTCTGGAAAGAAGGCCGGCACGCACTGGCTCGTGTTCATGAAGCCCCCAAAGTGATGTCGCGATGAAGAAGATCCAGATCATTCAGACCCCTCCCCTCGCGGTCGACAAGAGAAACGCGGCCGCAGCCATTGGCGTCTCCGAGACGACGCTGGACCTGCTGGTGCGCTCCGGCGAACTGCCGCCGCCGAGGAAGATCAGCGCGAATCGTGTCGGGTGGCTATGGCGGGAACTGCAGCAGTTTGTGGAGTCGCGGCCGGTCAGCGATTTGGCGCCTGGGCCGGGGCGGACAAAGTCTCAAGATGAGCCGACAACCGCCTGAGCCATTCCAGCCGCTCGGCGTCGTAGCGATGCCTGTTGTACACCCCGACGATGCCGGGCTGAACGTGCCCCAGGATCGCCTCGGCGATCTCGTTCGGGCATCCCAGCTGGGCGAGTAACGTCCGCCCGGTGCGCCGCAGATCGTGCGGCGTCCAGTCTGCGATCTCCAGGCGCGGTCGCTGCCAGTCCGGGTATTCCGTCGTCGTCGGGCGATGCGCCCACACGGCGAGCGGGATGGCGTTCTGGCGGATGTGCTTCCCCTCTATCGGCGACGGAAACAGATAGGGCCCCGTCACCGCGGCGAGCCGACGTCGCACCACCGTCTCCGCCCTCCCCAACAACGGCACCCTCAGATCGTGCGCCGTGGCCACGTTGCGGGTTTTCAGACGTTCGGCGGGAACCGTCCACCACAGCACGTCGCCCTCGCCCCGGATCTCGCTGCGTCGCATGCCGACAATCTCCGCGCCACGGCAGCAGGTCCACAGGTAGAGGATCAGCACGTCCGAAACATCGCGGGAGAAGTTGGGGATGAACGGGATCAGGATCCGCAACTCGTCGGCGGACAGCACCCGCTTGGACTTCACCCGCTGCCCGCGCACCTCGCGGCCCTTCGAGGGGAGCCCGCCGCGGTGCACTTGCCGCCACCAGTTCGGAACCTCTGCATCGAGGCGGCCAGAATCCAGCGCCCGATCCCACACCGCTGCCAGCAGGCGTTTCAGCCTGATCGCCTGGGAGGGCGCCTTCCTCATGCCGTCGATGAGGTCGAACGCATCGGCCCGGGCGATCGATGCTGCAGGCCGGTCGAGGATGGGGGCGGTATCGACGGCGAGCTGGCGCCGCATCTCGGTGAAGGTCCTGGGGGTGACCCTGCCCTCGTGGGCATCGAGGAATTCCCGGATCGCGTCACGGACAAGATAGCGGTCGGAGTGACGGTCCGTGGCAGACTGGCGCCGTTCCTCCCGCTGCTCGAGCGCGGGATCGGTACCGGCGGTGCGGAGGACCTGGACTCGCTCCCAGGCAGCCAGGGCGGCAGGCAGGCCCATGGCGGGCCAATGGGCCGGGGGGAGCTTGGGCATACCTCCATCCCCCGGGGGGCGGGGGGGGGAG
>CALMIW010000064.1 GCA_937864275.1 uncultured Dehalococcoidia bacterium | reverse complement strand
GCTAGAGCTTCAGGCCCAGCAATTCCCGGGTGACGACGCCGTCCTTTACGGAGACGTTTACCCAGGTGATCCGCAGCTTGGCGCGTTTTCCCTTCGCTTCGAGCCAGACTTCGTCGCCCTTCTCCCATCGGTAGTCGGAATCGATGCTCGCCCAGTGCTCGCCCTTGGAACCGGTGAAGGCATCGGCCTCGTAGAAATCAGTCTTCATGGCTTCGGAGTGTACAGTCCGTGGGACGAACCGCGCGGAGGCACCCAACCCAAATGCTCGAACGAATCGACCACCTTGTCTGCGTGGTTCCCTCCCTGGCCGAGGCCGCGGCAGCATACGACCGTCTCGGCATGGTCCTCACGCCGGAGGTTCGCTACGACAGCATCGGCATCGCCAACCAGGCGCTGTTTGTGGGCGGCTCCGCCGCTGACTTCATGTACCTCGAACTCATCGCCGTCACCGACCGGGAACGTGCGTCGGCCGCGAACCGGTCCGCCTACGTCGAAGCCGCTGAGCGCGGCGGTGGCGCCGTGGGGCCCGCCTTCGGCACGTCCGCCGTCGCGGCTGCCGCCGCACAGATCGATGCCCATGGCTGTCCGGCGCCGGTCGAAGAGGTCCACCGCGGCGACGGGACGAAGGTGCTCGACACCGCGACCGTGGATACGCGCGGCGCGGTGCCCTTCCGCGTCTCGCTCGTCCAGTACCCCGAGACCTGGGACGCCCGCTTCGATCGGTCGCGCGCCCAGGGACGGTTCGCCCACGCCTTCCCGTTGAAGCGGCTGGACCACCTCGCGGCCGTCGCCCCGGAGATCGAGGCGGCAACGCGCTTCTGGGGCGAGGTTCTCGGTGTCCCGGTTCACGGGGAGATCCGGACGCCCGCCATGGTCATCAGGCAGCTCAGGGTTGGCGACGCCATCCTCGAGTTGCTCGGCCCGGCGTCTCCCGAGAGCCCGTTCGCGGGCCGGCCCGCCGCGCTCGCGAGCATGGCAGCCTGGGAGGTCGCCGGCACGCTCGATGACGCGGTCGCGCTCGCACGTGAGCGGGGCTTCACCGTCAGCGACCCCGAAGCAGGGGTCATTCCCGGGACGCGCCGGGCCAGTATCCCGGCGGGAGAGCTCGGCGGAGTCGGCATGCAGCTCCTGGAGTACGTCTAGCCTGTACAGACTCCAAGACAGCGAGACAGATCTTCTCTAGATAGAGAGTGATCATAGTAGTTAGATCCGGCGGAGCATCTTGTTTGCTCCGAAGACGATG
>CALMIW010000063.1 GCA_937864275.1 uncultured Dehalococcoidia bacterium | reverse complement strand
CCCGAGAACCACGGCGGCCGCGACCGACGCAGGAACCAGCCACCGGCGCGCGCTGGTCCTCGCCGCTGGCCACTCCATGTCGAGAAGTCGAGGTTCGACCGGAGCGTTGAACGCAGCCATGTCGGTCGATGCGTCGCCATCGCCGATGTGGCGAAGCAACTGCGCGCGCTCAGCCATCTCCCATGCAGGCGACCGAGATGTGGAGAGCTGCATCTCGCGCAACAGATGATCGATCTGTTCGTCGTTGAGTTCACCCAGTGGCATCGGTTGCGACCTCCCCGTCGGCTGGCTGGGCGCCAGGATGTTTCCGGATCCGCTGGCGTGCTCGGTGCAGGCGAGTACGTGCTGTCTCGGCCGGGATGCCAAGAACAGCGGCTGCATCTGTGGGACTGAGCTGCTCCCAGGCCACGAGCAACAAGACCTCGCTCTCGTCGGTCGTCAATGCCGCCAACGCCTCACGCAATTCGAGCAGTTCCGCTCGGGCATCGATCTGGTCCCCAATGTCCGGGTTGCCGATGCCCGAGAGCTCGCGTCGGCCGCCGAAGCGTTCGATCGCCGCATACGAACGCGCTCGACCCCGCATCTCACGACGAACGAGGTTCAGCGCGATCCCGTACAGCCACGGCAACGCGCTGGCCGCCTGCCCATCGAACGAGCTGCGACGCTCGAACGCAATGCGGAACACCTCAGACGCGAGGTCCTCGCCACCCGATACACCGACTCGTGCGATCGCGAAGCGGCGGACCGCGTCAGCGTGACGATCGAAGATCTGCGCAAAACAGACCGGCTCCTCCAGCGAAGCCGCAATGATCGCTGCGTCCGATGCGCCCATGTCCCATTCTTGCCCGCAGCCCCTGCCGGCGTTTCAGGCCCAAAGGATCATGCCGGATCCGACCTACATAGACGCTGCCGGGTGTGCCCCTACCGCCGTGTCGTGGTGCCCCCGCTATGCACTTCTCGAGTCGGTTAGCCAAACAGCGCCGATCGGCAGATCTGGATGGCTCGCCAAGTTCAGGGAACTAGGCCGAGTGCCAAATGATCAAACCCGCATCGAGCCCTGCGGCACGGTGAATGAGGGCTACCACTTCCCGGCTCAGGTCTTCTGTCTCGTGGCGGTGCTGCCGCGACCAGATGCTGGTCCCGGCTATCACCGCTGTGTCGTACCACGTGGCCGGTTCGCACTCGCTGCCCAAACGTCGGGAGAACTCGGCGACCTGTGACGGGTCGATGTACGTCAGGTCGTAGAGACTGCGGCCCATCGCCCAGAACACGTCGTCGTATCCCATGGGCACTTTCAGCAGCGTTCCGACATCATCGCCGAGCCTCCACATGTCGACGGCGTCCTCCGTGCCGTTGAGCTCCAACAAGGCGTCGAGTAGCGCGTCGCCCTCAAACCAGGTCTCGTCCGCCGAGGACTCGTCGGATTCATCGGCGCCGTCGTTCGACTCAAGGTACGCCTCCGCCTGTGACTGGTCTGCAGCGATCAGCAGTTCAAGCAACGCCGGCGGGGCGACGAAGACGTAGTGCGAGATCGCCATCCCATCGGACGCTAGCGGTGACCGAACATGTCAGCAGCGAGGACCAAAGGGACAGCTACGGGGTACCTCGGGAATCGAGTCCGATCGGCAGTTCGGCGCACGCTGGGCAGCAGCCAACGGCAGTCGGAGATCCTGCACTGCCGCCCGGACGATGTCGGCGCGCCGCGTCTACTCTCGACTCCTGAACCAACCGCAGAGCAAGGGGCGGGAATGCCGAGCAAAAGATGGCGAGACCTCGGAAGTTCCGTCGACAAGGCGCTCGACGCTGAGTCGCTTCTGAGCGGCCTGGGTCTTGTCTTCGTGCTGTGGCGGATTGCGCGCCGCTCAGCCTCGAAGCGACATCGGGCGAGCCGTCCTACTCACGGGTGAACGGCCGGCGCTGTGGCGAGCCGTCATCGACCCGATCGGCAGCAATGCGCTAACGGCGTCGACGCAGCACCGATACAAGCGCCACGGCCACCGCTGTCGCGAGCCACGCGAGACCGAACCAGAGTGGGGCGCCAGGGCCGAACAGGTTCGCCGCTTGCATCTCATGACCCATCGCCACGATCCTTGCACTTCGATTGAGCACGGATTGCTCCAACTCTGCAGCGCCTATCGGCAGCAGTTCCGCGCTACCAGGCATCCGAGATCGGGAGCTGCGGGAGTCGGAGAGCGCTGCGCTCTTCTGCGATGACCTGCGATGCACGCGAGCGTGCAGCGTCAGCGTCCATCGCGGAGTACTCCTCGGCCCACGCCTGATACGCCGGGGGGATCTGTCCCTTGAACCGCGCCCGAGCGCAGTCCGCGTCACCAAGCAGCGTGGCAGCGATCCCTGCGTCGAGATCATCAGGACCATCGGTGAGAGCGACGAGCGCGTCACGGCCTTCGCCGTGTCGTCGTCGCCGCTCCTCAACTGCTTCGGCTGCAGTTGCGGCGACGCCGCGCATAGCGGTGGCGAACGCATCTTCGTCGCCGATGAAGGTGACGAAGGTGGTGCCGCCGAGCGGCCGCTCCATCTCATCGAGGCAGAGGTAACCGCGTGCCACCCAGAGGTGTTGCGTGCCGACGTTGAGATAGCAGCCCTTGGCGTAGCTCGATGGCTGAACACTCAACGTTGATCAGCCACCAGCCGTGATCGTCGATCCACGTTCGAGATCGGCCCTTGCGGACGAGACCGAGAGGTGCGAGCTCCGTCTTCGCCGCATCGGCAATCAGCTTGTCCGCCGATCCGCTCAACGGGGCGCACACTGCCTGGATCGGGCGTCAAGCGCAAGCCATGAACCCGTGCCGATCGATCAGGCAGTTCTGGACGGGCCTATCAGCGGGGCCGGCGTCGAAGTCGTGTGATGAGAAGCGCGATGAGGACTGTGATCACGCCCACGACAACGGCGACCTCGACGATGGGTCGCCGCCCATCTCGAACCGTCTCGATCGCGCCGAACACTGCGATCACGACGACCAGAAGGCAGCCCATGACGAAGGTGCCGACGAAGTCCTGGGACCATCTGCTGGGGCCGGACTCGTATGGCGCCGGGACGTTCATCTTGCGGGCCGTGTCGAACTTGAACCGGTCGAGTTTCCGTTCCATGTCTGGATCGTCCACACGCTCTGGTTATCACACGACGCCGGGCCGAGGCCCGGAACACCTACGGCCAGTCACGAACTGGGAGCACTTGAGGCGGGCAGGCGACAGACCATAGGGAGCTGACAGGATGCCGTTGGGTGTTGGCTGGGAGGTGAGCGTGGATTGGTGGAGCTACTCAACGCAGGCTGAGGTGGAGGCTGCGATGCGGGCCGAGATCGCGGCCTATGCGGACGACGTCTTGCCGTTCGGGGCGCCCGCAGTCCGCTTCGGACACGTCGACAACTCCTGTCCGAACCCGGCGCTGCGACTGGGCGGCGGTGCCGAGCTTCCCGACGGGATTGGTTGGCCCGTCATGAATGACCTCCCAATGCACCTCCTCGCCGTGGTCGACCTCGCTGCGGCGGCCGAGGAGGACCAGACGGAACTCCTCCCGGCGGAAGGCTCCCTGTACTTCTTCGCGGACTTGGTGAGAGGCCTCTGGCGACCGGGCTCGACGGGACTCGTCATGCATGTCCTCGAACCGCCTGGCACGTTCCCGATGCAGTTCCGCGAGGCCAATCCTGCAGACGATCAGTTCGGCCTCCCGTCGACCATTCCTGAGCAACGACAGGTGTCGGCATACGCCCAGTG
>CALMIW010000062.1 GCA_937864275.1 uncultured Dehalococcoidia bacterium | reverse complement strand
CCGCCCGCGCTGGTGCCCGCGCCGGGCATGCCGACCCCCTGGATGGCGGGGATCGAGCTGGGGGAGCCGAAGGTGCCGCGGTCCCCCCCCGCCCCGGCGGATTCCCCGGGAGCGAGCCGGACGGGATCGAGGTCCGGGCCGACGACGAGGAGCGACATCCGGCCATCGACGACGCGCCAGGCGAGTTCGTAGGCAGGGCCGGTGGACGCCTCCGGCGCCGAGGGGAACACGAGCGTCGCGGTTGCGTGGTCATCGGCGCGGGACTCCGACTCGCCGGGGTCGGTGCCCATCTGGGGGATGATTCCACGGAAGAGCTCGCGGCCCTGGCCATCGACGACGAGGAACGAGGGGACCGCGGTGGTCTCGCTGTTGAAGTCGAGGTTGGTATCGAGGACCACGCGGCCGTCGGCGTTGGTGATCCGGAAGCGGGCGATGTCGTTGAACCAGGCGGCCTGGTGGACCTTGTAGCCGAAGGCGTGGCAGGGGTCGTTCACGGTGGTCTTGCAGGACTTCACCTCGTCGCCGCGGCGCACCTCGATCATGCTGTGGTAGTCAATGACGTTGTTGTCGTCGTCCAGGCCGCGGTAGGCGTCGTTCACCTTGATGAAGAGCTGGTTTGGGCCGGGCTTGTCGAAGAGGGCGGCCTCGGGCGCGCCTTCGGCGAACACGTAGGTGCGATCGAAACCCGCCATGGTGGTGAGGAGCGCGCCGATGAGCAGCATGAGCAGGGCGAGGTGGCTGAGGAAGGTGCCGTACTGGCTCCAGCCGAAGCGGTCGGCGAAGAGATAGGCGGCGCCATCGCGCTGGCCGGCGCGGACCACCGTGTAGCGGCGTTTGCGGAGGAGGGCCTCCACGGCCTCGGCGCCGCCATCGTGGGAGAACGCAGCCCGGTGGTGGGCGCGTTCGAAATAGCCGTCGGCGACCTGCAGCTGGGGCCGCTGGACGCTTCGCCAGGTGGGGCGGAAGCGGCTCACGGTGCAAACGGTGACGGCGACGATGATGAGGACCCAGAGGCCGTTGAACCAGGCAGAGTGGAAGATGTCGAACAGCTGGAGGCTGTCCATCGGGCCGGTGAACGGGCCGTAGGTGTCGCGGCGAAGCTCGATCCAGGCGGAGCGGGCGGCGAGGTTGCCGCGCATCGGACCCGGGACCTGGGGGATGACCGTGCCGATGAGGCCCGCGACCAGCGCAACGCCAACGAGGAAGAGGGCGAACTTCACGTTCGTGAGGAGTTGCCAGGCGGTGCGCAGGGGATCGAGCCCGGACGGCTCGGCGATCTTGGACTTCCGGTTCGGGAGTTCGGATTGCGCGGCGGTCACTGGAGTTTCGCCTCGATTTCGGCGAACTGGGCTTCGCTCAGGCGGCCGAAGTAGACCTTTTCGACAACGCCGGCGGGGGTGACGAGGAAGCTGATAGGCATGCCCCGGCCGACGCCATAGGCGGCCGAGACCTCGCCGGAGGTGTCGAGGGCGATGGGGTAGGTAACGCCGAACTCTTCGACGAAGGAGGCCGCGGCGGAGCGCTGCTCCTGCTGGTTCACGCCGAGGATGACGAGACCGTCATCGGCGTTGTGCTCGTGGAACGACTGGAGGTCGGGAGTCTCATCCCGGCAAGGGCCGCACCAGCTCGCCCAGAAGTTGACGAGAACGAAACGGCCGCGGAAGCCGGAGAGGGTGACTACATCCTCTTTCAGACCCGGGAGGCGGAAGTCCGGGGCGGCCCGGCCTTCGCGCGCGGCGGGCGACCGGCCGGTCGGGTTGAGCGCGTCATCGAGAGCGACGATACCCATGCCGGGGGTGGTATCGGCGCCGGCGGAGCTGCCATCGCCGCCGCGGAATTCGAAGTACCAGATGGCGGCGCCGACGACGAGGACGATGAGCGCGGCCAGGCCAAGGGTGGAGCCGGGCCCGGAGTATTCGCGCCGCCGCTGGGGACGTTCGTCGGGGAGGGTTTCGGTCATGTGGAGCGCCCCAACGAGGGTACCAGAGGGGCGGGGTCGGGGGAGGAAGGGGCGGCGGATCATGGCGGACGTGATTCCGGCCTACGACCAGATGATGCTTCCGATTCTTGAGGTCCTGAGTGATGGAGCTGATTGGACGGCTCCTGCGATGCGCGACGCCGTCGCGAGCCGCCTCCGCCTCTCAGACGAAGACCTGCTGCACATGCTTCCCTCGGGAACGCAGACGACGGTCGGCAACCGAATCGGTTGGGCTCGGAGCAGACTGGTCAAGGCCGGCCTTATCGAGAGTGTTGCCCGCGGCGTGGTCAGGATCACAGCAGAGGGACTCGCGGTCCTTGCCACCCGCCCGGAAGCAATCACCGAGGGCTATCTCAGGCGGATTCCAGCCTACCGGGCTTACATCGAGCAGTGGGGTCGTCGCGGTGCCGACCAGGACTCGGTTCGGCACTCCGTCGAGGAGTCCGATGAAGAGACCCCGGAGGCGAGGATTGAAAGCGCTCATGCGCAACACCGTGCGGCACTTGAAGACGAGCTACTGAATCGAGTTCGGCACCTGCAGCCCGCCGGTTTCGAGCGATTGGTTGTCAGCCTCCTGTTGGCCATGGGCTACGGCGTCCGGGGCGATGGCGAGCACATTGGTCGGTCAGGCGATGAGGGCGTGGACGGCGTCATCAGGGAAGACAAGTTGGGGTTGGACCTGGTGTATGTGCAGGCAAAGAGATGGCAAGCCAACGTCGGGCGACCAGAAGTCCAGGCCTTTGTCGGGAGCCTCGCCGGGCTGAAAGCGAGGAAAGGGGTTTTCATCACAACTTCGACGTTCTCGAAGGATGCCCGTGACTATCTGGATAGGATTGAAACGCGGGTAGTTCTGATTGACGGTATCCACCTGGCCAAGCTGATGTTCGACAACGGCGTTGGTGTGTCGGTACGCCAGTCCTTCGAGATTAAGGCGATGGATTCAGACTACTTCGACGAGGTCTAATCCCGCCCAGATCCGCTCCACCACTTCTTGGGGGCCGAGGGTCGCGTCGACGACGAGCCAGTGGGCGGGGTTGGCGGCGGCCTGGGCGAGGTAGCCTTCGCGGACTTTCCGGTGGAAGGCGAGGCCTTCGAGGCCGGTGCGGATGGCCTCGGTCTCGCCGAGTTTCCGCTTCAGGCCGAGTTCCGGGGCGATGTCCAGGTAGACGACGAGGTCCGGTTCGAGGCCGCCGGTGGCAGTCGCGTTGGCAGAGCGGACGGCCGCTTCATCGAGGCCGCGGGCGTGGACCTGGTAGGCGAAGGTGCTGGGCGCGAAGCGGTCGCAGACGACGGTTTCCCCCCGGGCGAGGGCCGGGCGAATGACCTCCTCCACGAGTTGGGCGCGGGCCACGAGGAAGGCGAAGAGCTCGGCCCAGGGAGTCAGCTTTTCGTGGAGCAGGCCACGGACGAGTTCGCCGGCTTTCGTGCCGCCGGGCTCGCGAGTGTGGACGACGGTAACGCCGGACTCGCGCAGGCGGAGGGCGATGGCCGCGGAGGCGGTGGACTTGCCGGAGCCTTCGCCGCCTTCGAACACGATGAACTTGCCGGGCATGGGCAAAGCCTATACGGCGCGGCGCTGAGGCGCAGGAGGACAGACCCTGGAGGGCAGCAGACTCGCATCGCTGCGGGTCTGCTGTTCCAGGCGGTTTAGCGGCCGGGAAGGATCTTGACCCGGCGCTGGGGTTCCTTGCCCGAACTGGTGCTATCGAGGTTGTAGCGGGGGGCCAGCTGGGGCTGGGCCCGGCGGGCGGAGCTGT
>CALMIW010000061.1 GCA_937864275.1 uncultured Dehalococcoidia bacterium | reverse complement strand
GGGGTTTCTCCCCGGGCGGACCGGGGTGGGGTCCTTTCCCCGCGTTGCGGCCCCGCCCCTCGGTTTTTCGGTGCTTTCTCCAACCGCCGTACCCGAAGCGGCCCGGACCCGGGGCATCCTCGCGCCAAACTCTCGGCGGCGAGAGAGAGTCTGGCCTTCGGGTTTACAGCGAGGGTGCGACAAGGGGCTTACCGTTCCGCCGTTCGCAACCGCCTGCACCCTAGGCCGAATTCCCGTACCATACCGTAACAGGAGCCTGCGCCCGAGTCCCGGCCACCCCGGTCTGCCGCAAGGGAAAGCGTTGGCGGCCGGAGGACTCGATGGTCATTGCCACGTCGATATCCACGTCACCCGCCGCCGTCGGGTCTCGAATCGCGGGGCTTTGCGCCACGTGGTTCCGCAGGGTCGGGAACCAAACAGCCCTCCCCTATCCCGGAACCAGTTGGTGATCCATGAGTGCCGCTCTAGAAGACTGGCAGGCGCGCCTTGAACGGCACTTTGCTGACCTCCATGTCCAGCGAGGGAACAGGCCACTATTTGCGCTTGAGCACGGCCTAAGTGAACCGGAAATTGAGGCACTTGGAGTATCCGTGCGGGCGCACGTGGCCTCCCGCCCACCGTCGACCCTCCACAGCCTGGTCTGGATCGTTTACGCAGCCGAGATCGGCTACGGATACGAGGGTGACGAATACTGGCAGACCTTCGAGCAAAAGACACCCGGTTGGACACTGCGAGGCAGTCGCGAGTGGATTCGTGAGCGCTACAGGGTCTTCCAGCGGAACTACGGAGGCGCGGCGCCAGCCGGGGCGTGGGCTGGCCATTTCACCATAATCTGTTGGCCGATCACCCACGCGATCCTTCCCCCTGACCTTCAGCGTCAACTAGCACGCATTCTGTACGAACTGCGGGACTCATTTTCAGCGGATCTCTTTGAGTCTCCGACAACGTTCGGTGAATTCATAGCAGCACGTAGCTTCAACGCCACGTCACGCTTTCAGAACCTCGCACAAGAGACGCAGTTGGTCGGGCAAATCGCTGCCGCGCTTCTGCTAGAAGGGCAATTCGGCTCAGCCGGCCTACTGCACCCGGCCGCACTCCAGCGTATCAGCGCGGACTTGGAGCGTGAGCGCATCGCTCGCGTATGGCTCCGCAGCGCGCGCCAGTTCGCACAGGAGCGTGCCACTGTCCGCGGCCTGTCGTTTACGCGCGGGGGCACGCTCTCCACGACACGGCGTCCGGAAGAGGCCCGGGCTCAGATTGCTGAGCTTGGAATCGAGCCGAGGCTTGTCTTGCGCCCAAAGAATCAGCCGAAGACCTCGTGGGAGGTCTGCCTCGAGATTCCCGACCTCTCGCACCTCCTGCTGCGATTCCCAAAGGCCCGCGAAGTGCTGGCGGAATCGCGTTGTGTCGTCGCAGGCAGCGCGGGCCGCCCGCTTCCTCGAAGCCAGTTCTTGTATGGCTCGCACCGCGTAGTCCTTTCCCGCTGGCCACGGCCCGATGAGGTGCTGTTGCAGTTCGAGCGGCGGGACCCCCAATTGGACTTTCTGCTGCGAACCGAGTGCATGCTGCGGCCAGGTCCCATGCGGCTCTTCCGTATCGCGACGGACGGTATCGCGTATGAATCGCGCAGCCTGCGGGTTCGGCCAGGCGAGAGCTACATCCTTGCCCGCACCACTAGCATCGCGGCCGTTCCGGAAGTGGCAGCCGTCGATCTCGCATGCGAGGGCATCCAGGGCGCGATGCTGGCGCTACCGCCCGCACTCTCGACTGCTTGGGAAAAGACGCTTCAACAACTTGGGCTCACACAGGCGAAGACCATCGAGGTCTGGCCGGCCGGCCTCGCGGCGGCGCAGTGGGATGGCGAAGGCCACGGGGAATGGCTTGCCTCAGAGCGGCCATGCCTGGGAATATCCACCGACCACTCTGTGAACGCCGTGGTCGTATCCATCGGCTCCGGACCACAGCCTTCTCTGGTGCTTGAAGATGTCCAGGCCGGAAAGCCGGAGTTCATTGAGCTTCCGCGGCTGCCAATCGGTCTACACAAGATCCGCTTCTCCACTCGCGGTGCCAATAATGGCGACAACGAGCCCATCGGCGACCTCGACGTGCTGATGCGCATACGCGAAGCGCGACCGTGGTCTCCAGCGGCGGGGCCGCAGGGACCGCTTCTCGTTCGCATCGAGCCGACGATGCCGACGCTCGAACAGCTGTGGGAAGGCAGGGCACAGATCGCTATTGAGGGTCCGCCGGGAAGGCTGCTCAAGTGCGAGGCTTGGCTCATCGACTCGGCGTCGCAAGCCAGAATCGCCACAAAGGCGCTGCAGCCTCTCCCCCTTCCCGTTGATGCTGCGACCTGGACGCGTCACTTCACGCAGCACTTTTCCAAGGATGGGAAAGCCTGTGTAGCCTACGACACCGCGAGGGCATGTGAACTCAGGTTCGCCGCGGAGGAACTCGGTGCCTTCACGCTGCGCTGCGAGAGAGAGTTCACCCCTCTCCGATGGGCGGTACGGACTGCGGGGCACGGCTATAGCGCGCGGTTGCTAAACGACAGCGGCGAACCAGACCCGCCGGTTGTGGTCCGACGCGCCTTCGAGTCCCCGCTGGTCGAAGAGCCTCTGACAACGGAGTCGCCCTATTCAGTTCCCGTCGCCGGAGGAATGTACATGGCGCGGCGTGCGGGCCAGGCGGTCGCCATCATCGTTCCACCCGTGGTTCAAGGATTCACCGACTTCGGATGCAACCCACGCGTGGACGACGCCGGGCGCACTGCCGAAGATATTCAACGCACCTGTCTGACTGCCGAGTTGTGGAGTGGAGCGAAACTCTCAGGAAACGTATTCGGGATGACGCGTCAGCGCGCGGTTCTCTACGCTATTGACCGCCACGTCGCCGAAACGCTCTGCGGTCGGGAATGGATGACGACGGAGCGCGCGTTTCGCAATGGCACCACGAGCCTGGGCTACCTGCAGCGAGCGGTCTGGACACGCAACGACGAAGCAGAGGCGGCGGTACGAGTAAGTCGCCGATACACCCAGCTTTCCGATGCAGGGTTGCTCGACCGCATACATGAGATCGCCGGCGTCGCCCGCTTTCTCGGCGTCGCCGATTCCAGCGCTGCGGAGGCAGGCCTGGAGTGGCTCGCCCAGTTCGCTCTCCGGATCGCCAGCGATCCAGCTGAAGTTGCCACATGGTCAAGCGGGGGCTTCCAGGCGGGCTTTGCTCAGTTGCAGAAGTTCCCCACGCTCGCCAGGGCCGCTCGCTTTCTCGTCCTCAATCGACAAGCACCTTGAGGCGCGTGGCGAATCCCGGGAACTCTACGCGAGTTGGAGGTGGCGATGAGACGATTGCAGACAGCCGAAGTGCGGGCACAGAGCGTCGCGGCCTTAGGCCTGGACGAGACAACCCATGCGCTCACGTCAAGCGCCGCCATCGCAGCGGCGTTGCGAAGGAGCGCCAGCTTCCTGTGCCCCTGTGCCGGTTCCACGCTCGTGCGAAGCGCCCTGAATCCACTGCGCGGACTTGTCGAAGATCACGCAACAGCCAAGGCCATGATTGAAGACACCCTGGAGCAACTCATCGCTCATGGTGACCTTTTCGAGTATCGCGATCCGACTACCAGCGCTGGTTCCGCTGCCACCATCCTGTACGCGGCGCCCTGCGGGTTCGTGCCGCGAGCCAGCGGGTCGGTCATCCTTCTGGGCGTGAGCGCCGACCAGTCGTCCGTGCTGCCCGATGAACTAGAGGCCCGTGTGGAGCACAACGGCCATGTTCGCCGTTTGATACCGCTGCCTGCGGAGAACCTGCGCGACGACCTCGCGCAGCTTGGCCTCATCGAGATTCCCTACGACCGTTGGCTCAAGGAACCGTCCGCCGAGAGTCCGACGCAGCACGTCTCTCGTCTCGACGACCGTCTCCAAAAGGCGCAACCATCCGGCGAAATGCCGGAACTGATGTTGCTCGATCCGGAGAAACCCGTCAGGTTCTACCCCGCGCGATGGGTAGAGCCAAAAAAGCAGACGGGCCGCTTCGTGGCCCGCCGGAAGCAAGCTTACGGCGCACCCGTCTGGTGCTACGTGCAGTTGAGCGCGGGCCATCCGCAGCGATTCGTCGACTTCCCTTCCGCTGGCAGCCGGTGGCGCGGCTGCGACGAGGCGTGGCGGCTCCAATTGGCAATCGACGCCGCGCGCCAGAACCCACAGCGATTCAACGTTTGCCCAAATCGTCCCGGAACACAGCGATTGGAACTCTTCTCTCCTATCCCCACGTGGGCGCAGCGCCGCTGGGACGCCGTCGGACAGCGCACTAAGCCACCGGGCTGCCTGCTAGCCTTCGATTTCCCCGAGGCAGAGATCGGTGAGGAGGTACGCTATGCCCGCGACGCCCTCTGGCTGGAAGCAGCCCAGGGCTCCCCACAATCAGGATGACGAGGTTCAATATGTCCATGACGATCGGCGAGACGATTCAACAGCTCCATGCGGCGCTTCGCGACTACATCGAAGCCACGTACCACCTCAGCAACCCAATTCTTGTCGCCCAGCGGCGGCACTTGCTCGAGCAACTGGGCGTGATCCATCAGCGGCCCTACTTGGAAAGCACCCCGAGGTACAAGACCGCGACCCCATTCCGCGAACTCGGGCTTGATCCGGCCGCACTTGAGATTTTCACTGCTGTCTCGACCAAGCAGGGCGAACTCGGCGTCCTTATCCACGACCCGCCGTACCAGCACCAGGCTGCCTCCGTCAAACTCTCGGTGACCGAGGGCCGCAGCCTCATGGTCATGACTGGGACCGGCTCCGGTAAGACGGAGTGCTTTCTGCTGCCCATTCTCGGCAAGCTGGCTAGCGAGGCGAAATCCAAGGGAAAGCGTTTCGGCGAAACGCCCGCCGTCCGAGCGATCGTCCTCTATCCGATGAATGCGCTGGTCAACGACCAACTCGGCCGATTGCGGCTCCTCTTTGGCGACCCCCGGGTTGTCTCGCGATTCATGGCGTGGTCGGGCCGGCCCGCCCGCTTTGCCCGCTACACAAGCCGCACCCTTTACCCGGGAGTGCGTGATGAGGAGAAAGACAAGACCCGGCTGACGCCCATCGGCAAGTACTATGTCGAGAACTTGGAACTGGCCTCGGGCCCGGCAAGCCCAGCGCAGGCGGCAGCGGCCCTTCTCGTCAGCGAACTCAAGAGACGCGGCAAGTGGCCGGCCAAGCCGGACCTCGCGGGTTGGTACGGCAAGAAGGGTTCACGGTGGCGCGATGCCAGGAGCGGCGCCTTCAAGCGATGCGTCACGCTTCCCTCTGACCCGGAGCTGGTCACTCGCCACGAGGTTCAGGAAGCTCCGCCCGACGTGCTGGTGACCAACTACTCCATGCTTGAGTACATGCTCATGCGCCCGCTGGAGCGGCCCATATTCGACCACACGCGAGAGTGGCTCAAGGCCAATCCCGACGAACGGTTCCTCTTGGTCATCGACGAGGCGCACCT
>CALMIW010000060.1 GCA_937864275.1 uncultured Dehalococcoidia bacterium | reverse complement strand
CTTCACAAGTCGATGTGGCTGGCGGGGCGGCTTATGTGAACAGGACTATTGTGCGCTACACTTCCACGATGAACCGGGAGGTGGCTCATGAGACTCGAGCGACTGCTGAAGACGATCCTGGTGTCGACGTTCCTGGGTATCGGCGCAGGGGCCTCTCTTGCGGCGTCCCCCATCGGCGGCCTCGGCATCCTGGGCGATAGCGCATCGGACGAGTACCGCGCCGACGACAACCGAGGTGGCGCGTACGCTGAGACCACGTTGAACTGGATGGAACTGCTGGTCCGGCAGCGTGGCATCGATGCTGGCCCCTGGGGCGGTCGCTCGGAGCCGCGGCGGTCTGGCTATGCGTACAACTGGGCGCGTAGCGGCGCGGTCGCGGCAGACCTCATCGACACCGGTCAGGCGACAGGTCTAGCCGCACAAGTCGCTGCGGGTAACGTGTCGACGGTCGTGATCATGGTCGGCGCGAACGACTTCGCCATCTGGAACGGAACCTATTCCCAGGTCTATTCGGGGACAGTTTCGGGCCTCGCTCTGACCGAGAAGGTCGATGGCATCGTCGACAGTCTCAGGCAAGCGGTCGAAGCGTTGCAGGCGGCCGGCCCCGCGCGCATCTTCATCGCGACCCTGTCCGACCGCGGATCCGTGCCGGTATTCCAGCAGACGTTCCCGGATGCGGCCAAGCGCCAGCGGGTCACCGATGCGATCGTTCGGGTGAACGACGGCATTCGCCAGCTGGCGCTCGACCGCGGCGTAGTCGTGGTCGACTTCTACACATACGGGTCGACGCTGCTGCCCAGGTTCGATGCCAATGGAAACCTGGATGTGGGCGGGGAGTTGATCAGCTTCGCCGAATCTGGTGACGAACCTCATCACCTGCTTCTCGCCGACAACGATCATGCCGGAACGGTCGCCTCCGGACTGATCGCCAACTACTTCATTGGGGCGTTCGCGTCGGCCGGGCTGGAGGCATCGCCCTTCACCGACGCCGAGATCCTCGTGAATGCTGGCATCACGGTGGCACCGCCGGATACCCAGCCTCCAGCCGTATCGTTCGCGAGCCCAGCGGCCGGTGCGATCGTGTCGGGAAGCATCGCCGTTGCCGCCACCGCTTCCGACGACACCGGCGTCGAGGGTCTTCAGTTCATGGTCGACGGCAGCGCCTTGGGCGCCGAGGATCGTCAGGCTCCGTACTCCGTGACGTTGAACGCATCCTCTCTTTCGAACGGGGAACACCAGCTGGCGGCGCGGGCGCGCGACGCGGCGGGCAACGCCACGACGGCGACGCGCGCAATCACCGTGCGCAACGATGCGATCGCACGTGCCGATTCGGCCAGTGTCACCCAGGGCAAGCTGCAGTCCGGCACGGTGGCCAGCGTCGCGTCCGATGACAATCAGTTCTATGTCGTGCGCAGCGGCACGTCCGGATTGACCGGCGTGGCGAGCGCGACCTTCGGGTTTTCGGGCGTGGCGCGTAATGCGACACGACTGGTGTTCGAAGTCGTAGAGAAGTCCTAGGTTTCCAGCACGACGCTGCGTATCTCGGCCTGGAACGCGGCGAGCGGCTCCTGGGTTCAGCTCAGTAGCGGGACGGTCGGGACGGGCGAGACTCGTCGCACGGCGACGATTTCGACCGGTGCAGCGAACTACGTCGACTCGGCGGGAGCCTTGCGGTTGCGCGTCGAGT
>CALMIW010000059.1 GCA_937864275.1 uncultured Dehalococcoidia bacterium | reverse complement strand
AACCTCGGAGCCATCCTCAACGTCGCCACCTCCCCATCCGTTTTCACCCGCGTGGACCCCCACGCGAGCGCCGCCATGGACGGCGAAGGGCCAGGCGACGGGCACGGGCGGGCCGACTCAGCAGCCGGGGACGGCGACGCCCCCTCCCGCTTCCGCCACCCCCGCAGGGAGCGCCACGATTCAGCCCTGAGGGCACCGACAGGCGAGTGACAGCAAAAGGCCCGGCATTCCTGCCGGGCCTTTTTGGGGTTTGAAGTGATGGGGCCGGAGCGTCAGTTGCCGGCTTTGGACATGCCGGTGGTCATGCCCGAGCCAGCTTCGACGCGGTGGCACCAAACCCAGTGCTCCTTGTCGGGCGTGCCGACGTTGCGCCAGTCCGGCTTGCGGGTGCGGCACTCGTCGATAGCGATCGGGCAGCGGGTGTTGAAGACGCAGCCTGGAGGCGGGCGAAGCGGGCTCGGCACGTCTCCGAGGAGGATGATGCGCTCGCGCTTCCGTTCGACGTCCGGGTCCGGGATCGGCACAGCGGAGAGGAGTGCCTTCGTGTACGGATGGAGCGGGTTCTCGAAGATGGAGTCGCGGTCGGTGAGTTCCATGATGTGACCGAGGTACATCACGGCGACGCGGTCGCTGATGTGGCGCACGACGGAGAGGTCGTGGGCGATGAAGAGATAGGTGAGGTTGAACTGGTCCTGGAGGTCCTGGAGCAGGTTGATGATCTGCGCCTGGATGGACACGTCGAGGGCGGACACGGGTTCGTCGCAGACGATGAAGTCCGGTTCGACGGCGAGTGCGCGGGCAATACCGATGCGCTGGCGCTGGCCGCCCGAGAACTCGTGCGGGAAGCGGTTGGCGAAGTAGGGGTTGAGGCCCACGGTCTGGAGCAGGTTCTGGACGCGCTCCTTCTTTTCCTTGCCGCCTGCGAGCTTATGGATGGTCAGGGGCTCGCTGATGATGCTGCCGACGGACATACGCGGGTTGAGGCTCGCGTAGGGGTCCTGGAAGATCATCTGCATCTTGCGGCGGAAGCGGCGGAGCTCGCCGCCCTTGATCTTCGTGAGGTCGGTGCCCTCGAACATCACGCTCCCCGCGGTGGGGCGGGGGAGCTGGAGGACAGCCTTGCCCGTGGTGCTCTTGCCGCAGCCGGATTCACCGACGAGGCCGAGGGTCTCACCGCGCTTAACGGCGAAGGAGACGCCGTCGACGGCGCGCACATCGGCGACTTTGCGCTGGAAGATGACGCCCGCGGTAACCGGGAAGTAGACCTCGAGGTCGTTGATTTCGACGAGCGTTTCGCCGACGGTGCCGACGCGCTGCCTGGTAGAGCTAGTTTGCTGCGCCAACTGGCACCTCCCGACGGACACGATCAGATTCCCAGCACGCCGCGTAGTGCTTTTCGGCGACGAGCTTGAAGGGCGGATACTCTTCCTTGCAGCGGTCCACACGCCACGCGCAGCGCGGGTAGAAGGGACACCCGGGCGGCAGATGGGCGAGGTCCGGTGGAAGGCCCTCGATGGGGACGAGCTTTTCCTTCCGGGTCTCATCGAGACGCGGGACGGAGTTGAGCAGGCCCACGGTGTACGGGTGCTTCGGGTTGTTGTAGAGCTCGGTTGCGGAGGCGGTTTCGATCACTTTGCCGGCGTACATCACGTTCACGCGGTCGGCGTAGCGGGCAACCACGCCGAGGTTGTGGGTGATGATAATGACGGCGGTGCCGAATTCGCGGCTCAGGCGGCTCATGACTTCCAGGATCTGGGCCTGGATGGTCACGTCGAGCGCGGTGGTCGGCTCGTCGGCGATCAGCAGCTTCGGGTTGCAGCTCATGGCCATGGCGGTCATCCCGCGCCGGCGCATGCCGCCGGAGAACTGGTGCGGGTAGTCATCGAGGCGGTTGCGGGCCTCGGGGATGCCGACCATCTCCAGCAGTTCGGCGGCGCGGTCGCGGGCGGCCTTGCCATGGAGGTCCATGTGGAGCTCGAGCGCCTCGGTCATCTGGCGGCCGATCGTCAACACAGGGTTGAGCGACGTCATCGGCTCCTGGAAGACCATGGCGATATCGTTCCCACGGATCTTCCGGATCTCATCCTCGTCGAGCTTGAGGATGTCCCGGCCCTGGAACAGGATTTCGCCCGAGACGATTTTGCCTGGCGGCTGGGGTATGAGGCGGAGGATGGAGAGCGCGGAAACGCTCTTACCACAACCCGATTCACCCACGAGCCCAAGCGTTTCGCCTTCTTCAACGACATAGGATGTCCCGTCAACGGCCTTGACGGTCCCCTCCTGCGTAAAGAAGTACGTTCGCAGGTCTTTGACCTCGAGTAGCGCCATCCCTTCTCCTTTCGCCCATCCGTCCCACCGGATGGTGCGGCGACGCCGCGTGACCCCATTGTTACGTTTTCGAGTGTGTGGGGAAGGGGAGACTCGAACTCCCACGCCTTGCGGCACATGATCCTAAGTCATGCTCGTCTGCCAGTTCCGACACTTCCCCACGCGGTGGCTATCCGGGCACGATTTCGCGCGCCCGTTCGGAACAGGGAGGTGGTGAGCCGCGAAGGACTCGAACCTTCAACCGGCTGATTAAGAGTCAGCTGCTCTGCCAATTGAGCTAGCGGCCCCCCTCAGGACGCGCGGGAGTATATCACGGGCTATTTGCTTGGCGGCAAATCCCCGCGACTTAACTATAATAACGTGATTAGCGGTATGCGCCCCGCTGCATGTAACGAGATGCGGGAATCAAGTGGCACAAATTGCGGCATCGTTTGAAGGCTGCCAGCTGATTTACGCCGTAGGGCGGAGCTGCCGAATACTACACATGTGAGCAACCCTGCCGGAGACCTCGAGCCGTGCGTCGCTGGACGACGCCGAGTGCTCTGTTGTCACAGTGCAACCCTCTCCGGGCACTTCCCACCGAACTCCCTCGCCGCGGTGTGCGAATGCGTCGAAGCCAGGGTGCCTCGCCTCGAAGTCGATGTGCGGTTCATGGCCGACGACTCGATGCTGATCTTCCACGACTCGACTCTGGATCAGGCCGCGACGGGCGCCGGTGTCATCGCGGCGCTTTCCCGGCGCGACGTGCGAAGCGTCCGTTATAGAAGGGACGAGAACCACGGGCTCTGCTTCCTCGAGGACGTAGTGGATCTGATGCGAGGAAGCGGCACGCTCCTGCAGGTCGACTTGAAGCTAATGAGGCCAATCTCACCGGCGCGAGCGGCTTCGCTGAAAACCGCGCTCGCCCCGCTGGGGGACCAGGTCATCGTCGGTTCGCAGGCACACTGGAACCTGAGGCAGCTGGCCCGGGTGCCCGTTGCGTTCGATCCGACGCTGCAATGGCACTACAACCCGGCCCGTCCGGTCGGAGCCGAAGGGCCGCGGGCGATGGGCGTGCACGGCTTGTGGGACGACGCGCCGCTCGCCGCGATCCGACAGGCTTCGGCGGAGGAATACATCGAAAGCCGGATCCGCGACCTGCGCGGGCTCCTGCCGGCCGCGGTCGAATGGATGGTGGACATTCAGACGGTGCTGCGGCTGGCGGAGCTTGGAGTGCCGCTGGGAGAGCACCTGCACGACGACGGCTGCGCCCTGGCAGCCTGGACCATTCGGGAAGACACGCCGGCGCGGGCGGCGGTGGTCCGCCGGCTGTTCGAATCCGGGACGGAGACGATCATCACCGACTGTGCGGCTGCGGTAGCGTCGGACGCGGCGGCGCTCCTGGAACTCGACCTTGTGTAAACCGTCTGTAAATTCGTAACCGTCGAGACACGCAATCGCACCCGGTGTTCACGGGTGCGGCGGGTATTCCCTGCCGACTAGAGGGATAGGGAGAGAACTCGAGCAGGGAGAGAAGAACTATGAAGCGGCATTTGACCACGCTGCTGGTGCGCCGGGTAACGCGCGCCGAATCGGATGAGGCCGGCCAGGGCCTCGCCGAATACGCGCTCATCCTCGGGCTCATCGCGGTTGTTTGTATCGCCGCGTTGACGGG
This sequence comes from uncultured Dehalococcoidia bacterium, assembly GCA_937864275.1. Lineage (GTDB taxonomy): Bacteria > Chloroflexota > Dehalococcoidia > Tepidiformales > Tepidiformaceae > Amarobacter. The sequence continues at coordinate 3,614 of CALMIW010000059.1, read as the reverse complement.
GCTCGGTTCGGCCATCGTGAACTCAGACGGTTTCACGGTCCTGCCCGGGGCGCTTTAGGCCGAAACAGGCACACGCAACGCGAACGGCGCCATCCCAACGGGAGGGGCGCCGTTTGGCGTGTCCGCTAATGGCTGGCGCGAGCGGCGCAGCGTCAGTCTTTCGAGAGCAGCGAGAACCACGAGCGGAAGACGGAAGGCGTGGGTGAAGGTGTTGCCGTCGGAGTTGGCGAAGGCGTGGCCGTTGGGGTCGGCGTCGTGGTCGTGGTGGTGGACGGGGAAGCGGTGGGCCCGCCGCCAGCGCCTGCCGGACAGGCGAGGGCATTCGGGTACTGCGCGATGACCACAACCCAGGCAACGCTGTTTCCGTTCCGGCGAACGGCGACGCCGTAGCACTTCGCGGGAAGGCTGCCGGAGCCGCTCATGTAGATACCGCTGCCGCCGTGGTTGGCCATCCCCTGGAGTGCCGCCGCCGGCCCCACGTTCGGCGCCGAGCTGCCGGAGACCGCGTAGATGCCCTCACCGCTGCCATAGGCGTAGGGCGTGCCGCCGGAGGTCGTACCGGTGTAGCCGCAGTCGATCGCACGCTGGACCCAGGTACGTCCAAAGCCATCGTTGTGGCCGCCGTTCGCGCCGTTCGTCACCTGCCATTCGGCGAACCAGGCCGCGGCCCGGTTCAGCGCACCGGAGAGCTGCACGGGTTCGTTGGAGACGCCGTTCGTAGAGCGCCACGCCTGGAGGAGTGTGAGGAACTGTTGTTCTTCGGTATCCACCGCGTCGTGCGTGGTGCCGCAGGGGCCGGCAGCCTGAGCGGGTTCGCTCCGGGAGACTATCCAGATGGAGATGAGCGCCGGGATGAGCCCGGCTGCGATAAGCCAACGTGCCATAACACCAACCGCGGGGGCGCTGGTTTTCGAACTGACCATAACACGCACGGTCGCGCGGGCGTCAAGAAAAGGCCGCCGTGGCATTGCCAGGAGGAAACGGATACCATTCGGTCTCAGAATTCGTCGGCGAAGGGGCTGCCCGGTTCCATGACGCATACCGGCCGGTCGACTATCCCCAGGCTCTCGAAGCGCGTGATTGGCCGTGAGCGGCTGCTGGCGCGGCTTCACGGCGCCATCGGCAACGGTGTCACCGTCGTCGAGGCCCCGGCCGGTTACGGGAAGACCACGCTGCTGGCCCAGTTCGTGGCCGACCTCGATTACGCCTGTCATTGGCTTTCGCTGGACTCGACTTCCGGCTCGCCGGAGAACCTGGCACACCAGGTTGGCATTGCGTTTTCCGGGCGCCTCGACATCGAGCCGCCGGCGACTGCCTCGAAGGTGAGCGACCTGCAAGCCTACGTCGGCGCCGAGATGGCGAAGGCCGTGAGCGCTTCCGAGCGCCCGTTCATTCTCGTCCTCGACAACATCCACGAACTGGTGGACAACCGCGAAGCGGCGCAGCTGCTCGGCTGGCTGTTGAGTTGCATCCCGGAGGGGAACGAAGTGGTTCTCGCCGGGCGAGAGCGTCCGTTCCTCCCGACCCTGAATGGTGCCATCGCGACCGGAGAGATTGCCGTCGTCGACAGCTCCGAGCTGGGGTTCACGACCGAGGAGATCCGGCTGGCGATCGCGGAGTATGGTTCCGCGACCAGTCCGGCGGACCTGCAGGCGGCGACCGGCGGGTGGCCGGTTGGCGTGATCGCGTCGCTCGCGGGTGGCGGCTCGCCCGACGGCATGGGAACCGCCGCGTTCGATCAGTACTTGAAGTGGGAAGTGTGGGACCGCGTCCCTACCGACCTGCAGGCGGCGTTCCGCCAGCTCTCTCTGCAGCCGTCGATCAGCAGGGCCTGCGTGGAGGCCGCGTTCGGGCCGGCAGTGTGGCGGGCGATGACTTCGTGGCTCGCTTCGCGCGATTTCCTCTGCGAGCAGCTTTCGCCGGTGGAGTTCCGGCTGAACCCGTTGTTGCGGCAGTTCATCGCGAACGAGTTCGACGAGGCAGACCCTGACGGTTACGCGCGGGCGTTCCAGGCCGTGATCGACGAGATGGTGCTCTCCGGGAGCATCGCCGAGGCCATCGAGTTCACCCGGTCCGGCGGGAACGAGCACCAGCTCGCGGCCCTGCTGGAAGACCACAGCCCCCGCCTCATCGTCCAGGGCAGCCTGACCCTGCTGCAGCGGGCCTTCGACTGCATCAGCGAGCCCACGCTTCGGCGGCGGCCGTTGCTTCGGGGGATCGCGTCGCGCCTGCTCGCGCACACGGGCGACCCCGAGGATGCGGTGCGCCGGGCGAACGGGATGCTGCACGACGCGCGCACGCCCCTGGGTCCCCAGGCCCACGCCCTGCTGGCGCGGGTCCGCGCCCTGAGACTGCTTGGGCGGCTCGACGACGCGCGTTCGACGGCGCTGCAGCTGAGCGAACTGGAGCCCGAACTCGATGCCGAGCTGCGGGCCGAGGTGAAGTACCACCTCGCGGAGTTCGAGCTCTCGGTGACCCGGGACTTCCTCAAAGCCGAAGAGCTCCTTCGGACCGTGATCGAACAGTGCGAACGGCGCGGCATCGAGCCCCTCGGCTTGCTGGCCCGGTCGACCCTCGGGCAGTCTCTCGCGATGCGCGGCGACGCGCCCGGGGCGGTCACCGTGCTGACGCGCGCGGCCCAGGGCTGGCGTTCTCTCGGACGGTCTTCGAACCTCGGCTGGGTCCTGAACAACCTCGGCATGGCCCACGTCCAGGCCGGCGACTTCGCCAGCGCCTCGACGGTGCTGCAAGAGGCGGTTGAGGAAGGCGAGAACTGCGCAAACCAGCGAAACGTGGCCTACGCCACCGCCTCACTCGGAGATGCGGAACTGGCACTTGGCCACTTCGAAACAGCGAAGCGGCACTACGAAGAAGCGATCCGCATCTGCGCGACCGACGCGCTCGACGAGTCGCTGGCGGCGCTGTCGATCGCCGGCCTCTCGGCGGCGCTGCTCGGCGCCGGCGACATCGGGCAGGCCGACTTCTTCTCGCGACGCGCGCTCCTCGTGGCCGTCAGTTCGGCGAACTCCTACGAAATCGCGATGTGCAAGCTGCAGCAGGCAGCCGTGGACCTGGCTGCCGGGAACCACGTTGTCAGCATTAACGAGGCGGGCGAGGCGGTAGAGCGCTTCACCCAGATGGAAGTGTTGCCGATGGTCGCGGCGGCGGAGTATCGCGTCGCCATGGCGAGCTTCAAGGCCGGCAAGCGCCCGGAGGCCGAGGACGCCCTGAGCAGGGCCGCGGTCGCACTGAGGGAGCCCTGGATGGTCGGGTCGCTGGTGCCGCTGGTCCGCGAGAACCCGATGTTCGCCCAGTGGGCAGCAACCAGGAAGTCCGCAGGTGCTGCCTTCCGCGTGCTCCTCGAGCGGCACTCGTTCGAATCGGCGCAGGTGGCGCCGGAAGGCCCCGAGGCTCTGCCCGGCCGGTTCCCGCTGGTGCGCGCCCACAGCCTCGGGCGAGTGGCAGTGGAGGTTGGCGGCCGGGAACTCGGGGACGAGGACTGGGCGAGTGCGCGTGCGAAAGAGATGTTCTTCCTCCTCCTCTCGAACCGGGAGGGCATCCGCAAGGAGCAGGCGGTCGAGTTCCTCTACCCCGAACTGCCGCGGGAGAAGACG
>CALMIW010000058.1 GCA_937864275.1 uncultured Dehalococcoidia bacterium | reverse complement strand
GCAGCGCGCCAAGGACGAGGTCGATGCCCTTCTGTTCGGTCAGACGGGTGACCATGGACAGGATCGGGCCGTCCTCCTCCGGCAGGTGGAACTCGGCGCGGAGGGCGTCGCGGTTCTTCGCGCGCTCCGGGATCGATCCCTGGTCGAACTGCTGAACGATATTCGGGTCGGTCCGGGGGTTGAAGATCTCCGCGTTGAGGCCGTTGAGGATGCCCCGGAGGGCGTCGCCGCGGAGGGCGAGGAGCGCTTCGAGACCCTCGCCGTACTCCGGCGTGAGGATCTCCCGCGCGTACGTCGGGCTCACGGTGGTCACGATGTCGCTGTAGTAGATCGCCTGGGCGAGGAAGTCGTTGAGTTCGTCCGGGCCGCGATAGCGGAGGTTGTGGATCGTGAACACCGATGCTACGCCGCGCAGTCTCGGGTGGCCCCACGCCAGGTTCCGAAGGGCGAACGCGAGCGGGGCAGTGTGCCAGTCGTTCAGGTGGATGATGTCCGGGATCCACTCGTCGTGCTTGAGCATTTCGATGACCGCGCGGCAGAAGAACTGGTAGCGCAGGAGGTCGTCGCTCTCGCCGTACACCGCGGCCCGGTCGAAATAGTGCTCGTTTTCCACCAGGTCGACCGGCACGCCGCCGATCCCGGCAATTGTCGCGATGTCCACCTCCCGGTCGGCGCCGGGAAGCGGTACCACGTACCGCCGGTGCAGGTCCGAGGCCGCGTGCGCCGCCCTGGCTGAGCGGTGGCACGGGGTCACCACGCGGACGTCGTGGCCGATTTCCATCAGCCGTTGCGGAAGCGCGGCAGCTACATCGGCCAGGCCGCCAACCTTGGCGAAGGGGTCGACTTCAGCGGAAGCAAAGAGGATCTTCATGGTGCCGCGTCCCCGATCAGTGCGCGTTCGATGTCCTCGCGGGTGTCGTTCGCCGCGGCCGCGCGCCAGCGGGCCTCCTGCTTGGTCCGCTCGCTGGCGCTCCCGAAGGCTATCGCCCGGGCGGCATTGACGACGACCTCGTTCAGCAGCAACAGGCCGCGGTGGATCATGGTCACGTCCCACATCGGCCTGCGGCTCGCCCACCAGAACTGGCAGCTGTGCAGCCCGGGCTCGAGTTTCTCGGCTGCGATCGCCGCGAACTTCTTCGCTTCCGGGGTGGATGCATGCCGCTTCGCGGTCGCCAGCAAGTCCTGGCAGTGGTCCACGTACTCCCACTGGAGCGCATGCAGCCGGTTGCCGGGCGCGCTCCAGAGCGGGAAGGGGTTGTGCTCGGCAAGGTCCTGGTTGTTCGTGCTCCACGAAGACGCATGAGGGACGACCGTCTCGCCGGCAGGGAAGTGGTCGATCAGCTGGCTCGGCAGGGCCATCTGCACGCGATTCGCGCCACGACGGTGCTGGTGCCGGAGCAGTTCGAACGTTGCCCCGAGGAACTTGCGCTCCCAGCCCGAGATGTGGTGGCCGAAGGTCTCGGCGTCCATCGCCGTCACGACGTACGCGTCGTTGTGACCCCCGACCGAACTGAGGTCGTCCACGAACTCCTGCGGCGTCGTCTCGCGGAACGAGATCCGGTTGCTGCGGACGTCGTCTCGGAAGAGCACTGCCAGTTCGGCATCGCCCGCGTTCACCCGGTGGATCCGGTCGATCGGCCACTCTACCGGGCATCCGACGCCGCTCATGATGAACCACTCATACCCGGCCGCCCGGATGGCCGGGGCGATCTCGGGGCTGAAGCACATTTCCGGTGGGAAGAACCCGCACGGTTTCCAGGTCGCCCAGAAGGCGGCGCTGTTCGTCCGCGAGTTCTCGGCGACTGAACGCCTCCGCGCGGCCTCCGGGATGAGCGGCAGGATGGGATGGTACTTGCCGCTGCCCACGAACTCGACCTGGCCCTTCTCGGCGAGCACGCGCAGCGACGTCACGATGTCTCCCAGCCCGTGCTGAAGGAGCAGGTCTGTGAGTACTCCCTGGATGTTGACCGCCACGCGGGCATTGGAATGTTGCGCCAGCACCTTCAGCAGGGGCCGGTAGGACTCGTCCGCCACCTTGTGCAGGATCTCGTGGGTCTGAGTGGGTGGCTGATAAAAGTGCAGGAGTAGCGCCCAGTGCGTCACCCGGCCAACGCTCCCTGTGCTCGCCCCGTGAAGATGCCGGGGTCGATGTTCGGGAACGGGTTGTCCAGGTGCTCCAGCTGGACGAGTTCGTTCGCGAAGGCCGGGTCGCCCGATTCGATCGCGTTCGCGATGGCGTCGAAGCGGGCAGCGTGGCTATTGAAGCGCTCCACCGCGTAGTCGTGCGCCTGGCCCGTGGTCATCAGGAATTGCCAGTCGGACGACTGCAGGAGCAGCAGTTCGCGCGCCAGTTGCCGGGTGGCCTCGGTGTCATTCGCCAGCAGGGCGTGGGCGCGGTGCTGCCGCCGCTGGATCTCCGGCCAGGTCCAGGCGGTCTGGTCGTTCATCCAGGTCCGGTGGTCGCCGCCCGCCCCCCACGAACCCTCGGGGAGTTCGATGCTGGCGTTCGGAGGATCGTTCCGCACGACCCCTTCGGCAGTCGTCAGGGTGACATCCGGGTCGGCCGCAAGCAGCCGGATGACACCCTCGAACCACTCGACGCCCTCGAGCCACCAGTGGCCGTAGAGCTCGGTGTCGTACGACGCGACCAGGTTCCCATGCTCGTTCGTACCGTTTTCGTACAGGTAGAGCTCGCGCTTCACGAGGTCTCGGAAGTCCGCGGCGTGCCGTTGGGCTGCCTCAGACGCCCGTTCCGGGTCGTACTCCGCCTTGGCGCCGAGGTCCGCGTCCGGGCCGGTGACTCGCCAGTAGTGAAGCCCGCTTTCCGCGTCCTTCTTGTGGAACTCGCGGTAGGCGGCATCGCCGGGGTAGCCGTGCGCCGCCGACCAGACTTGCAGCCCGGTCTGCTCGTTCCGGGCCATCACGGCGACCCTGGACTGGCCCACCCAGTACGGACGGAAGGTGGTCCCGCGATGGGGGCCGGCGTCGGCAGGGCGCCGGGACGACGGATCGAGCGGCGGATACGGACCTACCATCCCGCCGAGCGCCTTCCCTCGCGCCGTCCCGCCGGTCACCAGGTGGGTCTCGACGAAGAAGGCCTTGATCCCGGCGGCTTCCAGGAAGCGTTCGAGCCCAGGGCGGTAGGCGCACTCCGGCAGCCAGAACGAGCGCGGCGGCCGGCCGAAGTTGGCGATGTGGGACTGCACACCGGTCTCAATCTGGAACCGGATCGCGTCCTCGTCGCCGAGGAGGGGAAGGTAGCCGTGCGTCGCCGCGCTGGACGCGATCTCGATGTGTCCGGATGCCTCCAGGGCAGCGAGGGCGCCGAGGACGTCGCCGCCGAGCTCGTCCTCGAACAGCCGGCGGATGTCGGCGTAGCGGGCGAAGTGGTAGCGGGCGGTCTCGGCCCGCGGGCCGCTGCCGGTGAATCGCTCCGTGTCGCGTTCGGCGCGGCCGATGCGGTCGCCGAGGTAGTCGCGGAAGTGCTCGATGACGAGCGGGTCTTTCAGCTGCTCCGCGAGGATCGGAGTGACGTTGATGGTGATGCCCAGCGAGCCGTCAACCGTCGTGGACAGCCTGCGAAAAGCGCGGATCAGCGGCAGGTAGCACTCGAGCAGTGCCTCGTGGATCCACTCCTCGCCATGGGGCCACCGGCCCGCCAACCGGCAGTAGGGGAGGTGCGTGTGGAGGACGAAGGTCGCGGTTCCGGCCATGAGGTGAATCCTTCCTAAGCCCAGTGTGCCAGTTCGGCGGCAAACGGATCGTGCAGGTGCGGATGCGATGGCAGCACGCGGATGGCGTAGCCCTGGCGGCCGCCCTCCGCGATCGGCACCTCGCCGCGGAAGAGCGCCTCGCCCTCCTCGGTCTTCGAGACGAAGTCGAGCCGGGCCAGGCCGTGCGAGCTGAGTGAGCCGTCTGCGTCCGCCGGTCCGAACACCGCGTCCACCTGGAGGTCTTCCGGGCCAAGCTGACCGGGATGAAGTTGGACGGATACGGAGATGGTCGGGCCTTCGCTGCGCACATGCGAGACGTCGTGCACTTTCACCTCGCTCCAACCCGCGCGGACGCGGTCGAGCCACTGGGCCTGGTCCCGTGCCGCCGCCAGGTCGTCTTCCTTCAGGATGTGCCAGCTTCGTGCCGCGGGCGCGTAGGCCTTGTCGGCGTACTCCGCGACCATCCGGTTGGTGTTGAAGACCGGGGCGAAGGCGCCGATCGACGCCTTCATCCGCTTCACCCAGTCGGTCGGGATGCCCTCCGCGTCACGTTCGTAGAACGCGCGCGTTACCTCGTTCTCCAGCAAGTCGTAGATGGAGTTCGCGTCGAAGGCATCCTGGGCCTCGGGGTCGTCGTCGAGCCGCGAACGGCCAACCGCCCAGCCGAGGCCCGGCTTGTAGGCCTCCCACCACCAGCCATCCATCACGCTCATGTGGATGGCGCCGTTGGCGCAGGCCTTCATCCCGCTCGTCCCGCTCGCCTCCAGCGGCCTCAGCGGCGTATTCAGCCAGATGTCACAGCCCTGGACGAGGGCTCGGGCGAGTTCGAGATCGTAACCCTCGACGAGGATCAGGCGGTCGCGGAATTCGGGCCGGGCGCTGAGCGCGACTACTTCCCGGATGAGCGCCTTGGCTGCTTCGCCGCGCGGGTGGGCCTTGCCGGCGCAGATGAACTGCACCGGCCGCCCCGGGTT
>CALMIW010000057.1 GCA_937864275.1 uncultured Dehalococcoidia bacterium | reverse complement strand
AGCCCGCCCCCGCTGGTCGCGCCGGTGATCCGCCACGTCTGGCCGCGCAGGTCCGGGATGTCGATGCTCCTGGGTTTCACGTGGAACACGTTACGGATGCGCCGCTGACAGCCCCGCCAAAACCCCTTTTGGCGTAGTGGGGCCGCTCGTCGCGAGGACGGTATCCTTCAACGCGGCCGCCCGGATGCTTGGGTCTCCGGACACGTCTGCCGCCAGTCAATGACGCCGGCCGGGCGCGTTCACAACCACCAGGGGCGCCTAAACCCAGCGGGTGGACGCGCGCGGGCCGCACACTGCTCACTACGCGAGATCTGCCCCTTCGAAGTCGATTCGCCCCAAGGCCGTACGGGCGCCGATCTCTTGGAGGGGCTGATCGCGCGGGACGGGATTACTGCTCGTAGCTTGTGTGCGCCACACACCTCTCAGGCACGCCGGAAGTCGTCACGTCCGCCTCAACGAGCACCGTCTGACCTGCCGCGATGAGACTGGGGTAGTCACTGGCTCCGCCATTGATCTTCTCGTCCTGGTCGTAGCACACGATTCCGACCCGCGCGTTATTCATGTCTGCGCCCGAGGGGTTCGTCAGCTCGAATACTGCAGTGGTGCCGCCGTACTGATTAGCCCTTATTTCTCGCGAAGCCACCGGCTCAATCGGATCGACCACTTGGCGGGTCATCCCGTAGTCGCTAATCGACACCGACGCATCGACCTCGGCCACCTCGGCGCCTGGTGTCGAGCTGAGATCGAACCACACCGGAAGTACGAGCTCCTGTCCGGCCCAGGCCATCGACTCGACCTGGTCGCCTGTACCTAAGATTCCGCCGGACGAGTCGAGGAAATTCATGCTGACAGTGACGAACTCGCCCACCGCGTTCTCATCTTCACTGGTGACCACAGCAATCCCTTGGACGTAACCGTCCTGCTGGCCGAACCCCGTGGCTACAAGCTCGACTGCCGCTGGCGAATCAGGTGTCGCAGCACCGCCGTCCGCGCTTCCCCCAGGATCGTCCGCAGATTCTCCACATGCAGTTAACAAGAAAGCAGTTGAAGCCACGAGGGCAAATAGGCGCATAGCAATACGCTAGTTCGGGGGCTCCACCCCTTCCCCACCGCCCTGGGAGTTCCCCGGGGGAGGTCGCACGTGCTGGATACGATGGCCACATGATCACCGGTGAACTCAAGAGCAAGATCGACGGCGTCTGGAACGCCTTCTGGTCGGGCGGCATCAGCAACCCGCTCGAGGTGATCGAACAGATCACGTACCTGCTCTTCATCCGCCGCCTCGACGATCTGCAGACGCTGCAGGAGAACAAGGCCAGGCGGCTGGGCGAGCCACTCGTCGACCCGACGTTCAAGCCAGGCCAGGACCAGCTCCGCTGGTCACGCTTCAAGAACGCAGAGCCGGGCGTGATGTTCCGGATCGTCGACGACGAGGTGTTCCCGTTCCTGAGGCAACTCGGCGGCGAGGGGTCCACCTACGCCGAGCACATGAAGGACGCCCGCTTCACGGTGCCCACCCCGGCGCTGCTGAGCAAGGTCGTCGACATGCTCGACGACGTGCCGATGCAGGACCGCGACACCAACGGCGACCTCTACGAGTACATGCTGGGCAAACTCGCCTCGGCCGGTCAGAACGGCCAGTTCCGCACGCCGCGGCACATCATCCAACTGATGGTGGCCATGACGGATCCCAAGCCGAGCGATGAGATCTGCGATCCCGCCTGCGGCACGGCCGGCTTCCTCGTCTCCGCCGCCGAGCACCTGCGGGAGCACCATCCGACCGTTCTCACCGACGCCGCCCAGCGGAAGCACTTCGGATCCTCGATGTTCCACGGGTACGACTTCGACTCCACCATGCTGCGCATCGGCAGCATGAACATGCTCATGCACGGCGTCGAGTCGCCGGACATCCGATACCGCGACTCACTCTCCGAGGTCGCGGCGGACACCGAGGGTCGCTACACACTGATCCTCGCCAACCCTCCCTTTAAAGGCAGTCTGGATTACGAATCCACGTCCAAGGCACTGCTCAAGGACGTCAAGACCAAGAAGACCGAGTTGCTCTTTCTCGCTCTGTTCCTGCGCCTGCTCAAGCCGGGCGGGCGCGCGGCGGTGATCGTGCCCGACGGAGTGCTCTTTGACTCGGGGAACGCGTATAAGTCTCTGCGCAAACGCTTGATCGAGGAGCAGAAACTCGACGCCGTGGTCAAGCTCCCCTCGGGTGTGTTCAAGCCGTATGCCGGGGTGTCGACCGCCATCCTGTTTTTCACCAAGACTGACTCCGGCGGCACCGATGACGTGTGGTTCTACGACGTCCGCGCCGACGGCTTCTCCCTCGATGACAAGCGCAACCCCGTCGGGGCCAACGACTTGCCGGACGTGCTTGCCCGTTGGAAGAACCGCGATGCCGAAAGATCCCGCACCCATACAGAGCAGTCTTTCCTCGTGCCCAAGTCCGATATCGTGAACCAAAATTACGACTTGTCGATCCACCGCTACAGGGATGCTCCCCCCGAGGAAAGAGCGAACCGAGATTCTCTAGAAATCATCGCCGACTTGGTCGCGCTCGAGGGCGAAATCCACCGGGGATTAGCTGAGCTGAAGGCGGCACTTTCATGACGTGGCCGATGGCGCAGTTCGATGAAGCAATTATCGACATAACCCGAGGCAATCAGAAAGTACTACAGCGGAACTACCTTTCCGAGGGCGCGATTCCGATAATTGACCAAGGCCAGAGTTTGGTGGGCGGTTATACCGACAATCTGGAGTTTCTTCACCAATCAGAAGGTCCAGTGATCGTGTTCGGTGATCATACAAAGGTCTTCAAGTACGTCGATTTTCCATTCGCCATGGGCGCCGATGGCGTGAAAGTACTGAAAGTTCAGAGTGGCTGGGATTCAATTTTTGTCTACCACTTCCTGCGAAGTGTTCAGTTCCCCGCGCTCGGCTACTCTCGGCATTTCAAGATCTTGAAAGAAAAGACGATTCCGCGTCCGCCAATTGACGAACAGCGTCGAATCGCAGCGCTTCTGAATCACGCAGACGACCTCTACGCGAGGGGCCTCCAGATGCTCTCGCTGTCCGACGAGCTCGCCATGTCGCTGCGCTCTCGCGTATTCCACGGAGAGCTCTGATGCCGGTAGAGATGGGGGTTTGGCGGATCGACGGCCGGACGCCGCGGCGGCTCAGCGCAAGCCAGTTGCCCACCGAGTCCATGCTCGAAGAGTTCCTCGAGCAGGACCCGACGCTCCTGGGTGAGCGCCTCCTCGTCGTCGGGCGGCAGGTTCGGACGCCGTACGGGAAGTACATCGACCTATTGGCCATGGACATCGAGGGCAACCTGCACGTCCTCGAGCTCAAGCGGGACAAGACGCCCCGCGACGTGGTGGCACAGGTGCTCGACTACGGCTCGTGGGTCTCGACCCTCGACCGCGAGACCGTCATCGAGCTGGCCAACGCGCAGCTGGACGCTCCCTTCGAGGCCGCGTTCGAGGAGGTGTTCGGCATCTCCGCTCCCGACGAGATCAACGGGTCGATCAACCTTGTCGTGGTGGCCACCGAGCTCGACTCGTCCTCCGAGCGGATCGTCACCTACCTCCGCGAATTCGGCGTACCCGTCAACGTCGTCTTCTTCACCCACCTCCAGGACGACGGTCGCCGCTACCTCGCACGATCGTGGCTGGCTGGCGACGACGAGGGAGCCCACCGATCAGCGTCGGGCCCCCGGGGCGCGAAGGGCAAGAAGGCGGAGTGGAACGGCATCGACTGGTTTGTCTCCTTCGGCGAGGAGGGCAGCCGCTCCTGGGAGGACGGCCGCCGGTACGGATTCGTCTCCGCGGGCGGCGGGAGCTGGTACTCCGGATCGCTGCGCTCACTTCCCGTCGGCGCCCGGGTCAACGTCCACATCCCCAAGCGCGGCTACGTGGCCGTCGGCACCGTGCTGCGGGAAGCCACGCGATTCGACGACGCGATGGTTGAGGTCGACGGCCAGTGGGAACGGCTGCGGGACCAGAAGTTGAACGCCTCGTACCGGCACTCGCCCGCGGGCGTGAACGAGAACGGCGATGAGAGCGACGACGACGAGTACGTCGTCCCGGTGAAGTGGACAGTCGCCGTGCCACAGTCCGACGCATTCTGGGTCAAGGGGATGTTCGCCAACCAGAACAGCGCGTGCAAGCTCCGTCAGGAGTTCACCCTGGACCGGCTGGGCGAGCACTTCGATCTGGGCCAACTTGAGGAGACCCGATGACCGTCGATCCCACCTGGGACCAGTACATGGCCCCCGCGCTGCAGGTGCTCCTGGACGGTGAGGTCCACCGCGCCCGCGACATCTGCACTTCCGCTGCCGATCTGCTCGGCGTTAGCGCAGAGAAGCGACTGGAGACCATCCCCTCCGGCCAGCAGCGGTACCGCAATCGCGCCAATTGGGCTCTGTCGTACCTCTACCGCGCCGGTGCCGCTGAACGACCAGTACGTGGGCATTACCGCATTACGGATGCGGGGCGGAAGCTGTGCGCTGACCATCCGCACGGGATCAAGGAGAAGGATCTCGCGTCGCTCGGCGGCCCTATTCCTGACCCTCCGGTGATCGATCCTCCCGATGACTCGGCCGAACTGGACCCGGTGGAGCAGGTGTCGCTCGGTGTCGAACGCCTGCATTCTGCTGTCGCGACCGACCTGCTTAATCGGCTCCACGCGAACGAGCCCGTCTTCTTCGAGCAAGCGGTGCTCGACCTGATCATGGCCATGGGCTACGGCGGCGCCGAAGGCACGGCCTCCCGCACCCAGCTTTCCAACGACGGCGGGATCGACGGGATCGTCGACCAGGACGCTCTCGGGTTGAGTCGCATCTATGTGCAGGCCAAGCGCTTCGCCCTCGACGCGACCATCCACCGGCCCACGATCCAGGCCTTCGTCGGCGCCCTCCACGGCAACCAGGCCAACCAGGGCGTGTTCATCACCACCGCGCGCTTCAGCAGCGGTGCCCGCGCCTACGCTGATTCCGTCCCGACGCGAGTCGTGCTCATCGACGGCCCGCGGTTGGCCTCGCTCATGATCCGCTACGGCGTGGGGGTGCAGGTGACACAGACCGTCCACATCGTCGAGGTGGACGAGGACTTCTTCGAGTGATCCGCTGAGTGCGGGCCACTCGACGCCTCTTGCGAAAGTTTCGAAACCGGCTTACGCTTCTTGCAGATGCAAGGAGAAGCGATGACCACACTGCTCGAGCCCAAGACCTACCTTCCCAGCGAGAATGCCGGCGTCGCGGAAATCGATGACCTCCTGCACTCGGGTGACGCCCCGACATTCGCCTTGGTCAACGGCTCTCACTCGGTTGCGCTGCCGGCCGAGATCAACGCCATCCTCACTCAGGTCGTCGCCGCGATGCGGGTCGGCAAGGCGATCACCGTGACCCCGCAGTCTCAGAGCCTCACGACCCAACAGGCGGCCGACCTGCTGGGCATGAGTCGTCCGACACTGGTGAAGCTGATCGACGCGGGGGAGATTCCGTGCACTCGAACCAGCAACCGGCGGATGCTGCTGCTCGACGACGTGATCGAGTATCGCCGCAAGCGCCGCGACCGTCAGCTCGCGGCGATCGCGGCCACGCAGGCTGACTTGGACGAGGACCTCGAGCCCG
>CALMIW010000056.1 GCA_937864275.1 uncultured Dehalococcoidia bacterium | reverse complement strand
GTAGTTACCTGCGCCGAAACTGGGGTGGATCTGATCCCCTGGGCCAAGCTGCCGGAGCGGGTCAGGGAGAACTACCGAGAGGAAGCCGAGCGGTGCCTTGACGTTGCCGCCCCGCATATCGAGTCGGCCCTGTTGGACCGGATAGAAGAGGCGGTGAAAAGGCGGAGAGCCAAAATGCAAGAAGACTACGAGCGTGACCGTGAGGACGAGCTTGGTTCGCTGCTCGATTTTCTCAACCAGATCCGGGAGGAAGGGAAGTGAACCGGGTCGAAATCATTGAACAGTTGCGGGCCGGACAGGAACTGATCGAGATCACACCCGAAATCAGAATTCAAAATATCGGGTATGACGTGGCAATAGTTCGGTTTGATGGTGATCATTCTTTGGCCCGAAAGTTGACCGGTTGTTGGCCGGATGTCACTGGGCTCTGGTTGTCGGCGGCTGACCGGGCATTGGATCTCGAAAAAGCCCTGGTTGTCTATCAGAGGGTGTCGGAGTGATTCACAAAATCAAAACGGACACCGCTACAATCACTATTTCCGGGCATTGTCCCCGGCCGGGATCATTGACTCGTTTCAAGCCTTTCATTCGACTCAAAATTACGGATGGGCCAGAGATTGATTTGACCCCGCAGCTCGCGGATCTGCTCGGTTATGCGCTTATGGACCGGTCGGAACATGTCATGAAGGATCGGTCATGATCATTCTGCTCGGTGCGTTGCTGATTGTGGCTGGGTTCGTTATGGCTATACCGGATAATCGTCCTTGTGCGTTTGCCGGTTTGGTTTCGGTTGCCGGGTATTTGCTTGCGACTGCCGGACTGGTTCTGATCGTGAGGGCAGTGTGAACGAGCAACCGTTGCAGGACCGGGCAATCGAAGCCGAGAAGGAGGTGATTCGTCTCGCCAGCCTTCTGGAAGAGGCAACCACACTGATAGCCGATCTCGAAACGGAGGCCGGTCTGGTGATCGCCCCCACCCTCACGGAACGCATTGAGGCGTGGCGTGGCAAGGAATGGTCCGAGGACGGCGGCATTCACGACAGCGGGTTCCTCTACTGGATGCACCGGACCTCTGGGCTACTCAGGGAGCGCAACGATCTACTCGAAGAACTTGGTCGGCTGGATCCGGAACTGGTGAAGGCGAAGCGGCTGGCGGAGAATCAGTGATCTACCGGCCCGGCCAGATCGTGCGTCACGAAACCGAGGGAGACTTCGAGATCATCGGGGTCAAAGCCCTCGAAAGTGTCCTCTACCAGCTTCGGAAGGTCGGGAGACCGGGCGACAACGCGGAGCGTGGCGGCTTGATCTTCAAGGAAGAGACAGTGACCGAGCTGTTCACGCCGGTAGGAGGGGGCCAGTGAACCGGACACCGCTACCGGAGCACATCCGCACCGAAATCAGGGGGCTGATGTCCCCTTCAACCATATGGGAGACACAATTGAAATCTGAGATACCTGGTATTGGGGATCACGTAACGAACCGGAAAGTTCAAGGGGGCCGTTATCGCGTCCACGAGGTTACTGCTGATCATTTGGTGGTGCGGGATGTGATGACTGCTGTCCCGGCCCTGATAGACCGGTCGGATCTCGATCGGTGGCGGATCGTGTGGAAGTGTGAGCGGGGGCATGAGGGGCTAACCCCGGATCCTCCTGGGCTGGTTCGTGTTGACCGTGCGTTGGCGTCTGGAGGGCGGGGGTGATGGCTCGTATTCGCACAGTGAAACCAGACCTTTGGAAGTCTGAGCAAATAGGTGAGGTGTCCGTCGAAGCTAGGTTGACGTTCCTGGGGCTGATTACCCAGGCCGACGACTACGGGCGAATGAAGGGCAATGCGAAATTGGTCCGTTCGCTCATTTTCCCGTACGACGATTTTCCGCTCCGGAAAGTTTCGGAATGGCTCCGAGAGCTTCATGAAGCGAACTTGATTCGGTGGTACGAGGTTGAAGGCCGGGAATACATCGAGTTGCCGACATGGGGCGACCATCAACGGGTGAGTCACCCGACAGATTCCGCGTTACCAAGCCATTCCGAGGCCGATTCCGCAGGCGCTCCGCAGGCCCTCCAGAAACTTCCGGAGGATGTGCGTCGGGAAGGGAAGGGAAGGGAAGGGAATAAGGAAGGGATAGGAAAGGAGTCGTTCGGCGTCACGCCGACCGACGCTTCCCGGTCCGAGTTCGACGAGTGGCTTGCCGATTACCACCGGGTCACCGGCCGCACCTCCGTCACCGGCTCCAAGGCGGCACGGGACGCTTTCAAAGCCCGATGTCGCGAAGGCAAGACCCTCCAGGACCTCAAATTCGCAACCCGCGGATGCCAATCCGACCCCTGGCGGATCGAGAAAGGCCACAACATCCCGGAAACGATCCTCCGGGCCTCCAACGTCGAGGGCTACATCTCGCAGGCCAAAGACCAACCGGCCCGCGCTGCCCCGACGTCTCACGCAAATCGTTTCGCAGAAATGGCCCGACAAGCCGAAATTGAAGAAAGGCAGGTCGCATGACCCGCTCCGAATGGTTGAAACAGGTTGCGGTGCTGACGCTCCGGTGGCCGAACTGGACATCGAAACTGACCGACGAGCAGGTTGACCAAACCGTTGAACTCTGGTTTCACGACCTCGAAGAGTTCGACGCTGAGGCGGTTGGTTCCGCGATAGCGGCCCTTTACCGGGACGGACGGGAGTGGGCACCGAACGGGGCGCAAATCCGCAACAAGCTCCTCGAACTTCGGAATGACAACGACGGTTGGTCACAGGCGTATGGTCTCGCACTTGAAGCTGCCACAAGCCACGGTGGTGCCGAGTACGGCGGTTTTTCCTGGCTGGAGAAACAGGATCCCCTCACGGCCCGTGCTGCCGCAACCTACGGCTGGCGGGACTTTTGCCTGTCGGACGCGTCGGACACGTCCCGTCGTGCCCAGTTTCGGGACATTTATCTCGAAGTGAAGGGTTCCGTTGACCGCAAGGCCCGGTATGCGGGACTCCCTTCGGCGGGACTCAAGGCGTTGGAGGGCGGCAAGGGCACGATTGGTGAAGTGGCCCGGAACCTGCTTGAGCCGGGAAGCGAGGCAGCATGATCTGCCCGACTCCGTGGAAGCGCCGTTACCCGGACCGTGTTGAAGCGTTGGCTGATCGCACCGACCGGGCGCAGAAAGCGTTTCGGTGCGATGGCTGCCAGGGCTGGCATTTGCGGGGCCATGCGACACCGGGTTTTCATCGTGGGGGCCGGTCATGAGCCTCGTGTCCCCATTCCCGTACTTTGGCGGCAAGCGCCGCGCCGCGCCGATTGTGTGGAACGCGCTCGGCGACCCGTCCGGTTATGTCGAACCGTTCGCAGGGTCGGCGGCAGTACTGCTGGCCCGCCCGTCTTTCACTGGCCGCAGGGTTGAAACACTGAACGACGCCGATGGCTGGCTGGTCAATGCGTGGCGGGCGATTCAGCTTGCGCCGGTTGAGGTGGCGGATCATGCCTTTGGTCCGGTGACGGAGGTCGATTATCACGCCCGGCTGGTGTGGTTGCAGGAGCGTCGGACCCAGGAACTCGTTTCGTGGCTGGAGGGCGACCCGGAGGTGCACGATCCGAAGGCGGCGGGCTGGTGGCTTTACGTTCTCGCCTGCGGTATTGGTGATCCGTTCGGGCCGGGCCCGTGGCGGGTGGTGGACGGCCACTTGCGGAATGTGAAGAAGGACGGGGTGAACCGCGAGCTGCCGCATCTCGGCGACGCGGGGAAGGGAGTCAACAGAGAGCTGCCGCATCTCGGCGACGCGGGGCAGGACGAACCACATGGGCGACGCGGGGCGGGGAGTCAACAGAGGGCTGCCCTTGCCGCCTACCTGACCGCACTTGCGGAACGGATCGAGCGGGTCCGTATCACCTGCGGCTCGTGGGAGAGGGTTGTGAAACCCTCCGTGGTCCGGGCGGGGACGGGCGGGGACGGAACCCGCGCCGTGTTCCTTGACCCGCCCTACTCGACCTCGGGTGACCTCTATGCCGAGGGCGATAAGGATGGCGAGGTTAGCGCCGCCGTTCGTGAGTGGTGCTGCACTGCTGATCCGAAGCTGCGGATCGTGTTGGCCGGGTATGACCAGGAACACGACAGCCTCGGGTGGCTGGCCGTTCCTGGTAAGTCGGGCAGTGGCGCGGGCTATTCGGTGCGTCCCGATAACGGCCGCAGGGAGATGCTCTGGCTCTCCCCGGCCTGCCTGTCAGCGGGGGACCAACTTGGGCTGGAGGTGGCGGCATGAGCGGCACCGCAACCCAGGCCCGCGAGGCATTGGTGTCAGCGAACCGTGTCCGCATGGCTCGAGCGCAAATCAAACGTGACATCGCGGCGGGCAAGGTGACGGTCCCCGAGGTGCTTGGCCTACCGGACCTGGCCCGCATGACGTTGGGTGAGCTTCTTGCCGCGCAGCATGGTTGGGGGCCTCGCAGGGTTGCCCGGTTTCTTAATGCTCTGGATTTGACAGTGGCGAAACGGATTGGGTCGTTGACCGAGCGGCAACGGGGCGTGATTGCGGGGGAGCTGGCATGACCCCCGGCACAAGGGTCCGTACCCCGGACGGCCGCACCGGCACGATCACGGATCGGCCAACCGACCGGCTGGCATGGGTGGAATGCGACCAGGTGAGCAACGTAAACAGGTTGGAGCTTTTCGCGGTGAAGTGGCTGGAGGTGATCGAGTGACGGTTCAGGAGTTACGGCGGGTGGCGATCATCGGTGCTTTCACGTTCGCGGCCTGCGCCGTGTTCGTGGTTGTCCAGAGGGCGGTGACCGGGAACTGGTTTGAGGCTTTCGTGTTCAGCCCGATGGTGGGTATTTGGGGCTGGACAACGTATCGGGCGTGGAAGTTCGGAAAGTCAAGCGGAAAGGGTGTGGAGTAATGGGGAAGAAGCAGCGGATCGAACGATTGGAACGAATGCTGTCTGGCTCAAACGGCGAAGTACAAACCTACGAGCCATACAAGGGCGTGTTCGCGGATCTCGAAGAGCACCATTCCCGGCTGAAGGCGGTGGAACATGATGTGCCGGAACTGATCCGTACGGTTGATCGCCTACTTGAGCGCGTCGGTGCCCTGGAGCGTGATGCGGCTGAGGTGGCGGCGAGGGACATTACGTTGACGACGGAGAAGTTCCCCTTCATCGCCTCAACCGCCGATGTTGAGGATGTGCCGGGAGCGGGGGAGGTTCGTTCGGAGTCGCATCTGTGGATGCACAAGGGCGAGATAGACGCCGAGGTCAGCCGCATTGAGGCCGAGGATGCTCAGCCACGCCAGCGGGCGTCTAGCCCGCCCTCAGCTTCCCCCAACTGGCAGGGCATGTACGAAGGTGCCGAGGCCCGCATCAAAGAGCTAGAGGCCGAGATCAAGCGGCGCGATTGGGAGCGGGAACGCCTCCAGTCCTATGACATGTCACCGGAGGAGGCGAACCGGCTCCGGGACGAAGTGGAGAAGCTGACTGTCGGAGCGATCGATCGGGACCGCACGTACAAGGCTGCGTTGTTGTCGAAGAACACGGTCGACGGGGAGGACGTGTACTTCTGGCATCGGCGGTATTGGGGAGCAGGCCCAAAGATCGGGCGCTTCAGGGAAGGCTAACCCGCGCATTGGTCACCCGTACGGCACGCGCCCGATCGCCTCCCGGCCCG
>CALMIW010000055.1 GCA_937864275.1 uncultured Dehalococcoidia bacterium | reverse complement strand
GCTCTACCGGAAGTTTGGTGGCCGGTATCTTGCGATCGGCGGGCCAGGACGTGGTGCGACGGCACTCGGAGCCTCGCCTGAGGCGAGCGGTATGGTGGCGGTGTTCGAAGGCATACAGGCCGTCCGCGACTTCTGGTGGTCTGAGGCATATAGGCAGGTCGTTCCGCTGCGGGCTGGGGCGGGTCAATTCGATGTCTTCGGCCTGGAGACGGTGGTCACCACGCCGCCGACAGCAGGCTCCGATATCTATGTGGCCTATGCGGCGCAGCCCGAGACGTTAGTCCTCGATGCGCTACGCGCCGCGGGCGCGATGCTGGTCGCCGACACGAAGTCCTTTGACCGGCTCGAAGGCGCCCCGCCTTGGCAGCGCATCGCGGTGCTGGCGGCGCCAGCGGATGCGCACCGCGCCGTCGATGCAGCCGCGGCGACAGCCACGACGGAATGGACGCACATCTATCGCATCGACTCTCCAGTTGATAGAAGGCCCACGTCATGACGACGCCCGACCAAGTCAATGCGTACACAGCCCTCGCGCTACAAGTCCGCTGCATCGGGATTCGCTCGTGCAACGTGAGCGACTCGCGCGCGCGCATGCTCGACACGGTCGTCCGGCTCGCGCAGCAAATCGCTACGGCCCGCGACGTGCTCGGCCCCGAGCTGCGTCTCGTCGTACTGCCAGAGTACTTTCTGACCGGCTTTCCCATGGGTGAGGACGTTGCAACCTGGTCGGCGAAAGCGGCGCTGCATAGACGGGGCGTGGAATACGATACTCTCGCCCGCATCGCCACGGATAACAGCCTGTATCTTGCAGGCAACGCCTACGAAATTGATGATGCTTTCCCTCAGCTCTACTTTCAGACCTGCTTCGTCATCGGGCCGGATGGCGATCATTGCCTACGCTACCGTCGTCTGATCTCGATGTACGGCCCGACGCCGCTCGACGTCTGGGACCGGTACGTCGACACCTATGGACCGGACTCGATCTTCCCGGTGGCGCGGACGCCGATCGGAAACCTCGCAGCCATCGCGTCCGAGGAGATTCTGTACCCGGAAATTGCCCGCTGCCATGCAATGCGCGGTGCGGAGGTGCTGCTGCACAGCTCGGCTGAGTTTGCCAGTCCACGTACCACCGTGAAGGAAGCGTGCCGCATTGCGCGGGCCATCGAGAACATGGCTTACGTCGTGTCGGCCAACTCGGCGAGCATCGAAGATACGGGCATACCGAGCGCAACTACCGATGCGATGTCGAAGATCGTCGACTTCCGCGGCATGGTGCTGGCGGAATCCGGCCACGGCGAGACGATAGTAGCGAACGCCGAGGTTGACCTCGCAGCCCTGCGAAGACACCGGCTGAGACCGGGAATGCTCAACTTCCTTTCACGCGTGCCGTATCCGGCGTTCGCGGGCGAGTATGCCCGCAGCGAGGGCCACCCACTCAATGGCGCACTCGATAGTGACCGGATTCGGGTCATGCAGCGGACGGAGCTTCGGGACCGGCAGCGGCATGTGATCGACCGGCTGCACGAGAAGGGCCTCCTCTGAGCCCCGGCCGACGGAGGTCAGGCTCGCGGCCGTCGAGCGCGCCGCCGGTGTTGCACCCGGGCTGATGGATCGGCGTCGCTGCCCGACCGCAGATCCTCCAACTGGATCGGACTGTCCTCCGTCACCTGCGACTGAGCGATGTAGTCGACTGCCGCCGCCTTAATGGCGCTGCCGAGCGCTTCTGCGAGAGGGGTGAGCGCGCCGCGACGACGGCGTGCAAGGAAAGCCGGACGGATTGTGGTCAAGCCGGGGATGTCGACGATCGCGAATTCCGACGCCGGACGGATGGAGCCCATGACGTCCAGGGATCCCAAGCTCACCACGTCGCCCCGGGTGATCATGGTCGCCGCGAGATTCACGGAGTTGACGCGCACAAATTGCGTCGGTGGCGAGATGCCGAGGCGACCGAATGCCTCCCGAATCATCTTCGTCCGACTGCCGTCGCCGGGCGGGACCAGCCAGCGGCACGACGCGATCTGCGCAGCCGTTATGGACGCCCGGCTCATCAGCGGGTGACGCTTGCCGATCAGGACGAATTCCTTCTGCTGGAAGAGGATTTCTTGCGAGATTTCTGGATCCGCGTGCATATCGGGCAGCGGGGCGCTTACGACGAAGTCGAGCTCGCCCTGGAGCAGGCTACGGTACATTTCGGGCGACCAGCCTTCGATGGCGGTGATTGTGGCAGCGGGCCGCGTGCGCATGAAGTTCGACAGGACGGCAGCCATGAAGCTCGGCTCGATGCTCTTGCCGGACCCGATCGTCACGTGGCCGCGCGACGGTGAACGGAAGGCCTCGAGTTCGAGCGCCGCGACGCGCGTCTCGGCGACGATCAGGCGGGCACGGTGCGCGAGCGTGCGTCCGGCGTCTGTGGGCACGGCGACAAAGCGGCCGCGGTCGAGCAGGCGAGTGCCGACCTCGCGCCCCAGCCCCGAGATGCTCTGGGTTAACGCAGATTGCGACATGCCGAGTTCTGCAGCGGCGCGGGCGTAGTTGCCCTGGTCGATGACCGCCAGGAAGTACTTGAGGTGCCGCAGGTCCACGAGTGATCTCCATCGTTCCGCCGCCAGGAAGGCATTTGCGAGAAGCGGGCGATCCAACCCAGATGATAAGGCATCGCCGAGCCTCGGCAACCATAAGCCAACCTGATCGACTTACGCGCCGCGCTACTTGCAGACTCTCGTGTGTCAACCCCATCCTCGAAGACAAACCCTGATCCCGTTGCTCGTCGTGTGGCGGTGGGATGTAGCTCTGCTCAATATGTCGGGAGGAACTAGCATGAAGCCGGCACAGGTATCGCTGTGGTGCATAGTTGGGGCATTGGCGGCGACCAGCGCGTCGGGACAGCAGCCAGCGGCTCCAGCCGCCTCGGTCGGGGCGCTTGAGGAGGTCGTGGTGACCGCCCGCAAGCGCGAGGAGAGCCTCCAGGCTGCCCCCTTGGCGGTCTCTGCCTTCGGTGAGGCATCGCTCGCACGTCAACAGATCAGTACGGTCGTAGACCTGAATCTCGCGGTGCCAAGCGTACTCGTGACCCGCACCGGCGGCTCATCGACCGCCGCCCAAATCTTCATTCGCGGAATCGGCCAGGACTCCCTCGGCTTCAACTCCGAGACGCCTATCGCGGTCTACCTCGATGACGTCTACATGGGCCGTGTGCAGGGCACGATTGTTGACTTCATTGACCTCGAGCGTGTCGAGGTGCTGCGCGGCCCGCAGGGGACGCTCTACGGTCGCAACTCGACAGCCGGTGCCGTCAAGTACGTGATGCGTCGGCCGGACCTGCAGCACCCGCGGTTCGTCGGCGATGTCACCGTGGGCAGCTACAACAGGGCCGACGTCCGGGCTAGCGGCTCGATGCCGTTCGCGGACGGCAAGTTCGCGATCAAGGCTGATGTTGCGGTCAGCAACCAGGATGGCTATGTCGAGGGCGTCGACGCGACAGGCAAGAAGACCGGCCAGGACGCGAATGGCGTGGACCGCAAGGGTGGCCGCGTGGCTCTGCGGTGGCAGGCGTCGGATGTGCTGGACTTCGAGTTGGCGGTCGATATGACGCGGGACCGTTCCGGCGTGCAGCTTTCTACGCCGATCACCTGCGTTAGTGGAGCCAACTCGCAGTGCGAGCCGCTTTACGGCGACCCCTATCTAGCCGGCATTAACCTAAGCGGACAGAAATCTGATTCCAGTGGAGCTTCGCTGCGCATCGAGTGGGGGCTCGACTGGGCGAACCTCAAGTCTGTCACAGCGGTGCGGAAGCTCGAATTCACGGATCCGATCGACCTCAACGCGGTGCCGGGCGCGCCGCTGACAATCATGTCATCCAATGACCAGAACCAGTGGTCGCAGGAATTTCAGTTGACTTCCAAGGGCAGTGGCCCATGG
>CALMIW010000054.1 GCA_937864275.1 uncultured Dehalococcoidia bacterium | reverse complement strand
TCACTCACTATCTAGAGAAGATCTGTCTCGCTGTCTTGGAGTCTGTACACCCTAGAAGCCCACGCTCTACCCCTTTCGGTTCCTGCATGATCCTCGCTCACGGTGGGCGGTGAGGACGTTGCAGGAGCCTCTCCCCGCACCCCTCACGCTTCCCCTCTCGCTCCCGTACCATCCTCCACACATTCCTCCGGAGCTATCGCCCATGTCCAACCTCTTCGACATTTCCGGCAAGGTCGCCGTCGTCACCGGCGGCTCGCGCGGGATTGGCCTGATGATCGCGCGCGGCTTCGTAGAAGCCGGGGCAAAGACCTACATCTCGTCGCGCAAGGCCGACGTCTGCGACGCCGTGGCCGAGGAGCTATCGAAGTCCGGCGAATGCATCTCGATCCCCGCCGACCTCGGCAGCGAGGCCGGCTGCCGCTACCTCGCCGATGAGGTGGCCAAGAGGGAGGAGCGGGTCCACATCCTGGTGAACAACGCCGGGGCGACCTGGGGCGCGCCGATCGCCGAATTCCCCGACGACGCCTTCGACAAGGTGATGAACCTGAACGTGAAGGGCATCTTCCACCTCACGCGCTTCCTCCTGCCGCAGCTGGAGAAGGCCGCGACGGAGGCCGACCCGGCGCGGGTGATCAACATCGGCTCCATCGACGGCATCCAGGCGCCGGCGATGGAGACCTACGCCTATTCGTCGAGCAAGGCGGCCGTGCACCAGTTGACGCGCCACCTGGCCCACAACCTGGCCAACAGGAACATCATCGTCAACGCCATCGCTCCCGGACCGTTCGAAAGCAAGATGATGCACGAGACGCTCCAGCGCTTCGGCGACAACATCCGCGCGACGAACCCACGCAAGCGCATCGGCGAGCCGGACGACATGGCGGGCACGGCGATATTCCTGAGCTCGAAGGCGAGCGCCTACATCACGGGCGTGGTCATCCCGGTCGACGGGGGCATCTCGACGCGGCACGCGTAGGGCGTCAGCAGCGTTTCGCCTCCGCGCCGGCTGTATCCGCGAGCTTCGCAGCGGCCATGGTGCTGCTCTCCGCTCCCTCCGGTCAGCGGCCGCCCGCGACGGGCCTTACTCGCCGCCTCCTGTCCCCGGGGCCGAATCGGCGGCGAGGCCGATGAGGAAGCGCCGGTAGGGCATACCGCCGCCAGGTCCAACCGGCGTCGAGAGCGTCACGCTGTTGTTCGCGCTGAACGGGTCGGCGGTCTGAGCCGATACGCCCGCGGTCCCGCTGATCGGCCCCGTCACGCCCGGGTTCACCTTGAAGACGATCGTGAAGGTGGCGGTGCTTCCGTTCGGGAACGCGGGACCCATGCAGGTGACGCTGACGGCCGGCTTCGAGCACGTCCAGCCGGCGGGGCCGGTGGCCGATTCGAAGGTGGTGCCTACGGGCGTACCCAGCGAAAGGAGGATGCCCGACGCGGTATCCGGCCCGTTGTTCGTGAGCGTGGCCGTGTAGATGAGTTGGCCTCCGGCCGCGACGGGCGACGGCGCGGCCGTCATCGCGAGGACGAGGTCCGCGGAAACCGCGCGCAGGACCGTCAGCGTCACGTCGTTGCCATCGCCGCCCTTGTAGCTGATCTGGAAGACGTGGCCGCCGAGGTTGAACGTCGTGCCTTCCGGGAGTTCGTGGAAGGCGCCCTGCACGGCCCCTCCGGCGTTGGCGATGATGCGGAAGACCTGGCCCGGTGCGGGCGAGTAGCCCAGGTCGATGTCGAGGAGGGTGGCCGCCGGGTTCAGCGTGAGCCCGCTCGTGACCAGCTGCCCGTATTCGGTCCCGGCGGAGGGGCCGTCGAGGTCGACCTTGAAGTAGCCGCCGGCGTAGGTCGTCGCCCCGAGGACCGAGAGCGTGCCCGGTGCAGCGCCGGAACCCGGCCAGACAATGCCGCCGCCGACTTCGATCGACGAGACGAGGCCGGTACCGCGCAAGAGGCCGTGATGGGCCACGTGGGCGAAGAGCTGGGCGTCGGTGTTCCAGGTGAGGTTGCCGTTCTCCACGTAACCGGGCCCGGCGAAGAAGTCGCCTTCAACCTGCATCTTCCCGCCGCCGACGAGCGTGAAGCCGATGTTGGACGTCGACTGGCTGAGCGTGCCGATGACGAGGGTGCCGGCGAAGACGCCGATGGTGGCCGGCGCCTGGAGCCAGAGCGTGCCGATGAAGGTCTCCGAGCCGAGCGACTGGACTGCGCCATCGTCACCGACTCCCGCACCTGCGACTTCGACCACTACGGCGCCCAGTTCCACCCCGGAGGCGAGCTGAAGGCTGGCGCCTTCCAGGACCTGGGTCACGCCCGCCGCGCTCCCCAACGCCGAATCGCTGCCGGCGACCAGGATGCCGCCGTCGATGACGACAGCCCCGGAGAACGTGTTGTTTCCCGTGAGTACCAGCTTGCCGGCCTCCGAAAGGATCGCTCCCGGACCGCCGATGTTGAGCGAAATGGTGTTCACGCCGCTGGGAGGGACATGTCCAATGGCCGCGGTCACCAGGAGGGGATTGCCGCCGATGGCGTACCCGTGGCCTTCAAAGCGAACGGTGCTGAAGGCGGTGTTCGCCGCCAGGTTGTTGACGTTGGACTTCCGCTGGGCAGTCTCGGGGAACTCGATCTCGTCGCCGGCGACGGGCACTCCGGTATCCCAGTTGCCTGCATCCGACCAGTTGCTCGTGGCACCCAGGCCCGTCCATGTTCGGGTTGCGACGGCATGTGCGGTCTCACCTGTGCCGCCGATCGCGGCAACGACCAATGAAACCATGAGCAATCCAAAGAACGCTCGAGCGAGCATCGTCCGCACCTCCGCACCTGAGTGGATCGCCATCCTACACAAGGACAGCAAGGCTGGGCCGTTTCTTTCCCCCGTCAGCGCCGGCGCGCGAGGACGAGCTGGACCAGGTAGCGCTTTTCGATCTTGCCGCCGTAACGCCCGTCGAGGAGGCTGCGGATGCAGTCGTAGAGACCCTCCGCACTCGCGGCGGGGAGGGCGATGTGCCCAGAGTACGTGTGGAGGACATCCAGGTAGCTGGCCGTGGTGTAGCGCACGTCGAACTGGTAATCCCGGATCGCCACGAGATCGAAGGACGGGTGGGACTCGAGGCCGTACGTCCGCGGCACAACGTCCTCGGCTCGCTCGA
Source organism: uncultured Dehalococcoidia bacterium (assembly GCA_937864275.1). Lineage (GTDB taxonomy): Bacteria > Chloroflexota > Dehalococcoidia > Tepidiformales > Tepidiformaceae > Amarobacter. The sequence continues at coordinate 583 of CALMIW010000054.1, read as the reverse complement.
GGCGGATCCCGGGCTCGGTGGCGGGGTCCCAGTGCTCATAGCAACTCTGCACGTCGACGAAGAACTGGCCGGTGCCGCCCGCCACGTGATGCGTATCCCAGATGGCCAGGTGCCCGCCGGGGCGGAGGGCCGCGGCACAACGGTGCATCCGCGTCCCGGGGTCGAGCCAGCTGAACGCGGTGGCGCAGCACACGAGGTCGAACTCTCCGGAGGGGATGGGCCAATCCTCGAAGCGCGAGACCTCGACGGTCGCATCGGAGAACGCCTGGACGTTCCGCCGGGCAACGGCCGCGAGGTGCTCGCCCATCTCCACCGCCGTGACGCGGAAGCCGCGCCGGGCGAGTTCAACCGTGGCGATACCCGTCCCCGGGGCGATCTCGAGGACTCGCGTGCCTGGAGCGGCGCCTGTCAGTGCCGCAAGGTCTTCGAAGAGCGCGGCGGGGTAGCGCGGGCGCGCTCGGTCGTAGAGTTCGGCGACCGTGTCGAAGGTTTCGTTGAGGCGCATCTCAGCGGTGAGAACGCGCTGCGGCGCCATCGGTTACTCGACGGGGTCCTTTTTCGCTTCGGCGACCAGGCGGTAGCC
>CALMIW010000053.1 GCA_937864275.1 uncultured Dehalococcoidia bacterium | reverse complement strand
CCCTGGTCTTGCCGGCGCTCGTCGGCATCCGGATCGCCAGACTGGCGCTGCTGCCCAAGAGGCCGGCCTCGACGGCCGCCCGCTGGGAGGGCCACAGCTCCGAGATCGACCGCGCATCGAGGATGTCGGATCCCAGCCCCCGAGCGAGAATGCGGATGTACCTGTCCCAACGCGCTGATGGGTTGAGGTCCCTGAGCTGTCGCCATGTGGATCGATCTGCCATCACCGGCAGCACCGCGGCGAGGCCTGCGACCGCGTTGTACCCGACCGCGTCACCTGCGTCGGCGAATCCGCGCTTGGCGAGTTCGAGCCGTTGCCCGGCGAGCTCGAGCGACGACTCATCACCGGCGAGGAAGAAGTGGGTTGCGTCACTCAATCCGAGCGCAGCCACCGCCTGGCTTGCTCGGCGCTGAAGCTCGACCTCGGACTCGATCAGCTCAGGTGGGGTGCTGAGTGAGTTGCTGATCATCCGCACTCGGAGGAACAACCGCTGCAGGAAGGCGCTGACCAACCCGTCGAAGGAGGGGTCGCTCGACCAACGGCGAGGCGGAGTCGATTCTCTCGCCAGACACGCGGCGTTCGCCTGGTAGCCCGCCAACTCATAGAAGATGGCCGAGTTCAAGAGAGCGGTCGAGCGGTCGACGCTCTCACCCAGAACTGCGAGGTGCTCCCAGCCCTGAGCGACGGACAGCGCTACGCCATCGCCGATGGGCCCGGTGCTGTCGACCTCTTCGAGCAGTAGCAGGGTCTGGCCAACGGCGGCGAGGTTCCGCACGACCGTGTCGGCGCGATACCGCCACCGCACCCCCGAGTCCCGCTCCAGCTCGCGCAGCGTGGCGCGGGCTCCGGCTTGGGCCAGGTCGTGTGCGAGACTGTCATCGATCAGGGAGTTCAGAGGGCGAGGCTCAGTCATCGTCGACCACGTCCCACTTCAGGCGCTCATAGACCTCGTCGATCAGGGCGACCGCTTGATCGAGCGGGAACGTGCGGACCCACAGGGTCGGCAGGTGCTCGTCCAGTTCACCGAGACGCTCCAGAACTCGCTCATCCCATTCTGACTCGTCGAAGCAGAGGGCGACCGTGTGCCGGGCGTCGCGTGCACCTCTGGCCTGAAGAAAGTCGATGAACAGTTCGTACAGCTCGGGGTCGAGCTCACGAAGCCGGTGGGCGATGAAGTTGATCGTTGTGGCGTACCCCGCGTTGCGGTCATCGGTCAGCTGTTCGTGCGCCTCCACTGCGATGTCAAGACCGGGCTTCGTTCGGTACTTCGACTCGATGAACTCCATGTCGCCTATCTCGCCATCATCTGAGAGGACGAGCGCCACGACGTCGTTGCCAGGCAGCGTTTGGTTGGGATCGATCTGATAGCGGAGCTTGCGGACGGGAACGATGAGGCCGTCGAGTGACTCGGCTGACTCCGCCGCAAGAACTTCACCGAAGTCACCGCGCCGTACTGAGATGCGGCCTGCGCGCAGAGGCGCGAGTGCAACCTCCCATCCGGCTGCCCGGAGCAGGTCGGCCGTTACGTTTGGATCGCTCTTGTTGCGGTCCATGAGCGCCGCAAGCACGGCTACGAGGTCGTCTCTGGCCGTGACTGGACGAACCTCGGACACCACGAACGAGTAGGTCTCCTCATCACACTCCTGCTCGAAGTGGTCACCGAGGCTGGCGTTCACGAGACCGCGCCGTTCATCTGCATGACGTGTCCGCAATCACTCGGGCAAGTCGAAGGCGGAGCCGCGGGGTGGGGTCCTTCGCCTCCAACCGCGAAGCTCGAGCTCAGCGATCGTCGCCTCCCGGAGGCGGTCCCATCGGTTCGGATCTTGGAGCGGACACAGCCGATCGAATGCGTGCCAAAACCCGGGCCGGCCGGGAAAGTACTGCCCGACTGGTGACGTGACCGCGTGGCGACGGCCCCACTCGTCGAGCAGGTCGGCGAGTACCTCAACACTGCCGATCGAAATGGGAGTGGCGTGCGGTCCGTCGAATCGGCCTCCGGAGGCGTCGACGAGGCGG
>CALMIW010000052.1 GCA_937864275.1 uncultured Dehalococcoidia bacterium | reverse complement strand
TAGCGCGCCGCAAATCGCTGGTAGATCGGGGGCAGCGCCGAGGAGTACGGGCCCATCCGGGCCGGCACCATGTTGCGCGCGAAGGCGAGCGAGTAGCCCGCGGATTCCGTGTCCATCTGGCCACCTCTGGCCCTTCCGGGCGCAGCAACCGTGCCTGCAGGGAGTTTGACGGAAATCTGCCCCCATGACAGTCTCCTGTCAACTTCGAGCAGAGCGAGGCCCGCACGCACGGCCGTGGAGAACACCCTGCACTTCCAGCGCGCCACCCTCGTCGTCGCCGATCTAGAGCGGGCGCTGCGGCTTTACCGGGACATCCTCGGCTTCACCGTCGAGTACATCCTCGGCGGAGACGCAGTCGCCTACTCGCGCCAGGTGTTCGATCTGCCGGCAGGTGCCGTGGTGCGCCTCTGCACGCTGAACGCGCCGGGCCAGCCCCGCACGCTCGCGCTGGTCGAGGCCTCGGGCGTCGCACTGCCGCTGTCGGTCGGCGTACGCCGCAGCGCCGCGGTATTGCGGGTGGCCGACTTCGATAGCGTACTCGCCGGCGCCGCGGCACTGCCCGACGTTCAGGTGATCGCCGAGCATCCACTCCGCACGCACGACGGACGCATCGGACGCGAAGCGGGCATCGTCGATGCGGACGGCAACCTGGTCGTGATCTACTCGATCCCGATGGCACCTTGAGGTTTTCCGCTCCGACGGCGCAGGCGAAGCCACCCGCTTCGCGACGAGTCCGCGTCAAGCGGCGGACGGGTGCCGCTCATCAGCGCTCCGCCCCGGTCCCGGCGATCACCGGCGTCGCGTCAACCGCGCCGCGCCGCCTCGATCGCCGCGACGTCGATCTTGCGCATCGTCATCATCGCATCGAACGCCCGCTTGGCAGCCGCCGGGTCCGGGTCGGCGATCGCCGCGGTGAGCACGCGCGGCGTGATCTGCCACGACAGGCCCCACTTGTCCTTGCACCAGCCGCATTCGCTCTCCTGGCCGCCGTTGCCGACGATCGCGTTCCACAGGCGGTCTGTGCCGGCCGCGTTCTCGGTCGCGCTCTGGTAGGAGTGCGCCTCGGGGTAGCCGAATTCCAATAGCTGTCGGTTTCGTCCTGGCTGTCCGTCGCGATCTGGAAGGAGAACGCCTCGGAGGCCCGGACCGCGGGACCGCCGTTGAGGCCGAGGCAGGGAATGCCGGCCACCGTGAACTCGACGGTCAGGACGTCGCCCCGCTTGCCGGAGGGATAGTCGCCCGGCGCGCGATGCACGGCGGTGACGGCGCTGTCGGGGAAGGTCCTGGCGTAGAACGTCGCAGCTTCTTCCGCGTCGCGGTCGTACCAGAGGCAGATCGTGTTCTTGCTGGCCACTGTGGTGCTCCTGCAGGTATCCGTGCCCTGTCGGGGTGAAGACGCTCGATCACCCCCGGATCCGACATTCCCGCGTCGCGAGCGCCGCGGCCGCGGTCGCGGTCAGCGAACCGTCCTGCGCGAGCGGGCGCGCCTGAGCCTCTGCGGAGGCGCCGGACCGGCCTGGCCGTCGGCGGTCCTGGCAGCCGCCATCATCGGCAGGCCGCGGTTGCGGTCGTAGGCCCACGACGTCGCCCGCAAGTGGGCCCGCATCAGCATCGAGGCCCACGGCGCATCGCGACGCTCGATCGCATGGACGATCGTGACGTGCTCCTCGGCGCTGCGCAGGATCTCCTCGTACTTCGCCCGGCCGTAGGCCTGGAAGAACAGCGGCACCTCGACGACCTGGGCGAAGATCGACTGCAGCCGGGCGCTGCCGGCGATGTCCAGCAGGGCGGCGTGGAACCGGCTGTTGATGTCGAACGACAGCCGAATCCAGTCGCCGCGCTTCGCTCGCACCACCTGGTGCATCTGGTCCGCGAGCGCCCGGAGCCGCTCGACGTCCTGCGGCGTGGCGCGGGCCGCGGCGCGCTCGGTGGTGAACGCCTCGATCACCTCGCGCAGCAGGAACAGCTCGTTGATCTCGTCGTCGGACCACGTCGAGACGAAGGCGCCGACGTTGGGCAGCACCTGCACCAGTCCCTCGGACTCGAGACGGCGCAGGGCCTCGCGCACCGGCGTGCGGCTGATGCCGACGGCCTGCGCGACCTCGATCTCGGCGATGTGGCTGCCGGCGGCGCGCGCACCGCTGAGGATGGCGGTCTTGATCGAATCGTAGGCCCGCGAGGCCGAGGCCTGCCGCGATCCCCTGGCCGCCGATGGCCTGGCGGGCGCCACGGGGTCCGTAGCGGCCTTCGCGCCGCGCGCCTCAGCCTGCTTCACCAAAGGATGATTCCTCGCGCCGGCATCGCGGCCGTGACCCAAGCACCGGGAGCCAAGGTTACCCGAGCCACTGGCCAATTGCGGCCCGGGATTCGGCCGGACGGCGGGCGGGGCCGGCCGCTCGCGCGGCATCGGGCCGTCCGGCACGGCCCGTCGCGACTATCGCAGCAGGGTGAAGTCATCGACGTCCGGGGATTCCGTCATGGCGAGGAAATCCTGCAGCGGCAGCGGCCAGTTCTGGCTGACGCGTCCGAGGTCGTTCTTGTACCAGCTGCTGACGGTCGAGGCCCCCCAGGCCATCAGCCGGTTCTCGCGGTCGATCCGTTCGTTGAAGTCGCGGAATGCGTCCTCGGTGACCATGATCGCGGCGGCCTGCTTCGCCAGCACCCGCTGCAGGCACTGCATGATGTAGTGCGCCTGCGATTCGGCGAACAGGATCAGGCTGCCGTGGACCACGAGGTTGGTGTTCGGGCCATACATGCAGAAGAAGTTCGGGAAACCGGGCATGCACATGCCGAGATAGGCCCGCGCATCGCCGTTCCACCAGTCGTGCAGGCGGCGACCGTCCACCCCAACCACGTCCACCGGCACGAGGAAGTCCGAGGCACGGAACCCGGTCGCGTAGATCAGTGCATCGAGCTCGTGCGTCGTGCCGTCGGACAGGCGGACCCCACTGGGCGTGATGGCGTCGATCCGCCGTGTCTCGAGCGCGACGCGCGGGTCCTTCAGGGCCGCGGGCCAGACGCCGTTGTCGCGCAGCATGCGCTTGGCACCCGGCGGATAGGTCGGCGTCTGGGACGCGATCAGGTCGGGTCGATC
>CALMIW010000051.1 GCA_937864275.1 uncultured Dehalococcoidia bacterium | reverse complement strand
CGTGGTGGTTGATTCGCCGCGGGGAGCGGCCCCTCCCCTGGAGGCGGGACGGACATTCGTCGGGGGAGGGGGGCCCGCCCGCCACGACGGTAGAGCGCAGGGAGTTGCTCACCGCGACGCAGAGCAGGCCGCCGTATCGGGCAATGGCCGCTTCGGCATCCTCGAGCGTCAGCTCGACGAGCGCCATCGCGCCCTTGCCGCGCGCCTGGCGCATGAGCCGGCTGCGAGCGCAAATCACCCTTGCCGCATCCGGCAACGACAGCGCGCCGGCGGCCCACGCCGCGGCCACCTCGCCCATGCTGTGGCCGATCACCACGTCGGGTTCGACCCCCATCGCGCGCCACTGCTGGGTCAGCGCCACCTGGAGTGCGAACAGCACGGGCTGGACGACATCGATGTCCGCCAGGCGCGACGCGGACGCCGGCGCCTGCAGCTCCGCGATCACTGACCAGCCCGACAGTTGGCGGATCAGCGCATCGCACTCGTCGATGGCCCGCCGGAACGCCGGGGCGGATCGCATCAGTTCGCGACCCATCCCGAGCCACTGGGAGCCCTGGCCTGGGTAGATGAAAGCAACCCGACGTCGCTCCCCCGGCGACACCCGGCCCTGCCAGCACCCATCGCCCGAGTGCCCGGCGACGAAGTCGCCGAGTCGCTGGCACATGTCCTCGCGGCTCGAGGCCGACAGGACGAGACGATGTTCCAGGTGCGTCCGGCGCGCCGCTGCGGTGTAGCAGACGTCGGCGAGCCAGCGAACGGCGTCGGCCACGTCGCGACGCAAGCAGGCCTGGACATCTCTTGCACGCTGAACCAAGGCCTCGGGAGACGCTGCGGACAGTAGAAGCAGCCGCGGCCGGGACGGCGCGGCTTCCGCCTCCCCTGCGGGGCAGTCGGGCCGCGCTCTTCCAGGAGACTCCTCGAGCACGACGTGAGCGTTGGTCCCGGCGATGCCGAAGGCGCTGACACCGGCGCGTCGTGGGGCGCGGCCGCGCGGCCACGGCACGGGGGCCGTCGGGATCCGCAATGGAACGTCGCTCCAGGGGATCGCCGGGTTGGGCTGCTCGAAGTTGAGGCTGGCCGGGATGGTCTCGTGATGGAGCGCCAACGCGGCCTTCACCAGGCCGGCGACCCCCGCGGCACCTTCGGTGTGCCCGATGTTGGTCTTGACCGACCCCACCCAGGCCTTTCGTCCGTCGCGCCGGCCACGCGTGAGCACGTCGCCGAGTGCGCCCATCTCGACCGGGTCGCCCGCCCGGGTCCCCGTGCCGTGAGCCTCGATCAGTTCGATCGAAGCCGGTTCGACACCCGCATCCTGGAAGGCCCGCTCCAGCAGTTCGACCTGCCCGATGCGGCTGGGCGTACCCATGGAGCCGCTGCTGCGACCATCGTTGTTCACGGCGCTGCCGCGGATCACTGCATAGACCCTGTCGCCATCGGCGAGGGCCCGGTCCAGTCCTTTCAGCAAGACGACGGCCGCGCCTTCGCTGCGTACGTACCCATCGCCCCGCGCGTCGCCGAACTTGCAGCGTCCGTCGGGGGCCATCATTCGACTCTGCGAATACGCGATCGTGATGTGCGGCTGGAGGATCACGTTGACGCCGCCGGCGAGGGCGAGTTCGCACTCGCCGCTACGGACACTGTTCGCGGCCAGGTGCACGGCCGCCAGCGACGAAGAACAGGCGGTGTCGATCGTGAGGCTGGGACCGCGTAGCCCGAGCAGGTAGGACAGTCTTCCCGACGAGGCATAGCGACCGCTGCCGGTCGTCATGTAGAAGTCGACCGTCTCCGGATTCGCGAACAGCCGTGCCTCGAAGTCGCTGAGCCACTGCCCGACGAACGCTCCGGTGCGCGAGCCTTCCAGCCTAAGTCGATCGACACCGGCGTCGTCGATCGCCTCGCATGCCGTTTCCAACAACAGCCGCTGCTGCGGGTCGAGGCGTTCCGCCTCGCGCGGCGAGAGGCCGAAGAAGGAACAGTCGAAGCCATCGATGGCCTCGAGGTATCCGCCCCAGCGGGACATGATTCGACCCGGCGTGGCCGGCCGCGGATCGAAGTATCGGGCCGTATCGATTCGATCTCGCGGAATCTCGGTGATGGCC
>CALMIW010000050.1 GCA_937864275.1 uncultured Dehalococcoidia bacterium | reverse complement strand
GGCACGACGATGTGGGGGGGGCGCCACGCGATGGATGCGCGGGCCGGGGCGATGGCCCCATCGGGGACGGTGAGGACCACCAGGTCGCATTGGTCGGCAACGACTTGGGGGTCGTCAGTCGAGGGCACCCCGGCGAGCGGGGTCTTGCCGGTCCGGCTCGAGACGCAGTTCACGTGGTAACCGGCTTCCAGGAGAGCGGCTGCGAGGGTGGCACCAAGCCGCCCGGCGCCGATGAGCCCGATGGAAATGGAGTGGCGGTCGCGCATGGCACAGGGTAGGCGGTGATGGTGGCGCGGCGTCAACGCCCAGCGCTCCCGGGGCGCCGCAAAGTGGTAGTCTGCCGGGCACCCGTTGGAACGATGAGGTGCACGTGACGGCCGATCTTCGCCCGACTGCTGACGCCGCGCTCGTCGCCTACGGCGAGCTTGTCCTGGCCCACCGGGCCCAGGTTGACCGTGTCACGGAACGGGAACCCGCGCCCGAACGCGACCGGTGGGCGAAGCGAGCGGCCGACTTCCGCCCCGGCAGGATGGACGCCCCGGAAATCGGTGCACTGGAGCGGCTCGCCCGGCGATCCGACATGTGGATCGATGTCGGCGCCGGCGCCGGGCGCTTCGCCATCCCATTGAGCGAGTCGGTGGCGCGCGTCATTGCGGTCGAGCCCTCGGCCGGGATGCGGGCGCAACTGTCGCAAGCCGTCAGCGAGGCAGGCCGAAGCAACATCGACATCGTCGCGACGTCCTGGCCGCCGCCAGCCGACTCGGAGGTGGAGGCCGGGGACGCGGTCCTCATCGCGAATGTGCTCTACGGGGTGGCAGACGTCGGGCCGTTCCTGGCGGCGGCGGAATCGCATTGCCGGCGGCTGTGCGTGGTGATCGCGTCCGACAGGGCGCCCAGTTCGCCCCTTCCCGAAGTCTGGGAAGCGATCCATGGGGAAGCGTTCAACGCGCTCCCAGCGCTCCGCGAGTTGCTCGCGGTGTTGCTCGCGATGGGGCGCCGGGTTGCCGTCGAGCCCGTGCCGGTCCCCGCGCCACCTCGCCGGCCGTTGGAACAGGTGCTCGACCACGCGCGCCGCATCTATCACGTGAGCGCCGGTTCAGAGAAAGACGGGAAGCTGCTGGGGATGCTCGAACGCGACTTCCGGGGCAGCGATGGCCTGGTGCGGATGCCGGCGCCGGAACGGTATTCGTCGGTGGTTTCGTGGCCGCCTCCGGTTTGAGCAGGCCCGGGTTGCGATCGGCCTCTGCTTCCTTAGAATCGGGCTAACAGTTTGAGGCGGCCGAAGCGATGACGAAGGCAGGCACGGAAGAATTCGATGCGGTTGTAGTGGGCGCTGGCGCCGCCGGGATGTACATGCTGCATCGCCTGCGAGGCCTCGGGATGCGGGCGGTGGTGCTCGAAGCGGGCGACGCCGTGGGTGGCTCCTGGTTCTGGAACCGCTACCCCGGTGCCCGCTGCGACGTGACGAGCGTGGAGTATTCGTTCAGCTTCTCCAAAGAACTGGAACAGGAGTGGAACTGGACCGAACTGATGGCTTCGCAGCCGGAGATCGAGCGGTACATGAACCACGTGGCCGACCGGTTCGACCTGCGCCGCGACATCCGTTTCAAGACCCGTGTGACCGACGCGACCTGGAGCGAGACGGCCCGGAGATGGACGGTAACGACCGACCGCGGCGAGACGCTGAGCGCCCGGTTCTGCGTCATGGCGACGGGTTGTCTCTCCGTGCCGCTGAAGCCGGACATCGAGGGGATGGAGGCGTTCAAGGGCGTTTCCGTCCAGACGAGCCTCTGGCCGCGCGAGGGCATCGAACTCGAGGGGAAGCGGGTCGCCTTGATTGGGACAGGCTCTTCCGGTGTGCAGTCGACGCCGGAG
>CALMIW010000049.1 GCA_937864275.1 uncultured Dehalococcoidia bacterium | reverse complement strand
GTGCCGAAAGCGAGGTCAACGCCACGCTCGTGCATGCCCAGATCATGGCGGCGATGAGTGCCGCGAGTTCGCCACTGCCCACGCCCGGAATCCTACGCGGGGCGGGCGGTTAGGGCTTCCGGCGGTCCACGTGCTGCTCGCCGAAGACCGGCGCGAGCGGCCCCGCCGGCACGCTCACCAGCAGCGCCCGCCGCTCGATCCGGAAGGTCATCGGCGTCTCACCCGCGTAGTCGCCGTCCAGCTGGACGGCCAGTCCCGGCGTCTCCAGCGAGAGTTCGGCCGCGCGGAACTGCAGCACGCGCGGGTCGGCGCGGCGTCCGCGCAGCAGTTTGGCCGCCAGCCGCAGCGTGTCGGTCAACCGCCTGGGGCAGGCAGCCAGGACGTCGAACTCCCCGTCATCGATGTGCGCCTCGGGCGTCACCCGCAGCCGCCCTCCGTACAGCCGCGAATTCCCCAGCACCATCCAGGCGAGCCGCTCCTCGAACGAGCGGTCGGGAGTCCGCCAGCGGGCCGGGTGAGGGCGTAGCCGGGGCGCCATCCAGGCCGCGCCGGCCACGTAGGCGAGGTCGCCCGTCGCCGTCTTCAGCCGTTTCGAAACGCGGCTCACGATCTCCGCGTCCCAGCCCACGCCGGCCATCAACATGAAACAGTGATCGTTCGCCCGTCCCAGGTCCATGTGGACGAACTGGCCGTTGAGGTGCGCGTCGATCGCCGCATCGATGCTCAGGGGGATGCCGGTTTCTCGCGCCCAGATGTTCACGGTGCCCGCGGGCACCGCCGCCAGCGCCGTCTCCGAGCCGGCCAGCCCCAGCGCCGCCTGGCGCACCGAACCATCGCCCCCCACCACGAAGACGATATCTTCGCCGCGGGACGCCGCTTCGCGGGCAGCCGCAGTCGCCTCTTCGGCGGAGCCCGGAAAGACGAGCGACGGCTCGCATTCGTGCTCCGCGAGGTAGCGCGTGATGCGGGAGCCATCGAAATCCGCGCCCACCCGGCGCGCGGCAGGATTCACGATGACAGTAGCGCGCAAAGCCAAGATTGGCGGCCTCCGTGCGGAAACGTACCATACGAGACACCATTCCCCCTCCTCCGGAGACCCTCGTTGCTCCCTCTGAAGCGTGTCGACCACATCAGCATGGCTGCGCCCGCCTGGCAGCCCCAGGCCGAAAAGCTCGAAAAGCTGCTCGGATTCAAGTTCCTCCACAGCTGGCAGGCCGGCCCCAATTCCGACTTCGATGGCTCCGTTTCGCAGGTCCGCGGGACTGAGATCGAGTTCGAAGTCATCTCTCCCTCCCGGCCCGACAGCTTCGTCACGAAGTTCCTGAACGACAACGGCGGCGGCGGGCTCCACCACATCACCGTCGAAGTCCACGACATCCACGAAGCCGCCGCCGAAATCGAGCGCCTGGGCATGAAGCCCTTCGGCGGCATCCAGGACGACGGCATGTGGCACCTCACCTACATCCACCCCAAGGACAGCGGCGGCATCCTCTGGCAGCTCTTCGTCTCCCACAAAGCCGCCCCCGAAGCCGACCGCAACGCCGGCGGCGGCGCCGTCAACCTCCAGGGCGACCTCTTCTTCACCCCGCTCGGCTTCCTCACCGCCGCCAAGCTGGTCCGCGTCTACCACAACAACTTCGCCTACAAGGTATATAACGTCCCGCCCGAGATCGGGCCCTACGGCATCACCGTCGACCACAAGGGCAAGGTGTGGGTCGCGTCCAACGCGGTCGGCGGCGCCGGCGTCGGTCGCTTCGACCCCGAGACCGAGACCTGGGACCTCGTCAAGGGCTTCTACAGCGGCAGCGGCCTCGCCGAGGGCCCCGACAACCTGATGTGGGTCGCGTCCAACAACGGCGCCAACTCGGTCGACATCGACACCCTCCAGCTCGGCCCGGTCTTCAATTCGCAGTACTTCCTCAAGGGCCTCAGCTTCGACGCCGACGGCTTCATGTGGGCCGTCAACTACTCCGACACCGACGAGGGCAACCAGCCGATCGACCCGGAGC
>CALMIW010000048.1 GCA_937864275.1 uncultured Dehalococcoidia bacterium | reverse complement strand
GCCAGACGGCGAGGAGGCCACGGGCGCTGTGATAGCTGAGCCGTGCCCGGCCGCGGGGGGCGTTTTCCAGGATTGGCGCCGCGGCGTCGAGATGGCGAACCGCTGCCAGATTGTCGTTGACGGCGCTTCCGGCGGCGAGGACCAGCGCGACGCGCGCATGCATGGCAGCGGCCCCGGCCGAATCGCCCGCTCCCTCGTACAGGGCAAGAGCCTCTTCAAAGTAGCGGATGCTGCGGGCGTAGGTATCGAAGCCGGAGATCTGTGCGAGTTCGCCGACCCGCTCGAGGACCATGAGCCGTTCCTCGCGGGCGGCCCCGTGGTTGTCCATCGACTCCAAAGCGGCGTCCCAGTGCGCGATGGCCTCGCCGTAGGCGAGGGCGCGCTCGGCAGCCTCACCGGCGCGAAGGGCGAAGGCGATGGCCTTCGCGCCGTCGGTGAACGGTCCGGCGAGGCGATAGTGGACGGCGATGGCCGAGAGCCAGGGATCGAGGTTGTGGGCGTAGACCTCCTCGATTGCGCGGGCCGCACTGAGGTGAAGCCGTTGCCGCCGGGGGAGGGGCAGTTCACCCAGCAGGGCAGCGGGGATGGGGGCGTGGGGGAGCGGGTGGGTTGCGCCTGCCTCGCGGGGCAGGCCCGCCGCGACTGCTTCTTCGACGGTTTCCGCGAGGCTGGAGACCTCGGCATCGAGCATGCGCGCGATGGCCGGGAACATCCGGCCGTACTCGTCGCCGAGGACAGCGATGGCCTCGAGGAGCCTCCGGTCTTCGGGGCTCAGCCGGGCGATGCGACTGCCGATCACCTGCCGCACGCCTTCGGGAATGCCCCACTGCTCCGAGATGAGTTCGGGGTCATCGAGGTCGCGGCTTTCGCCCTGGAGTTGGCGTACGACCTCTTCGATGAAAAAGGGGTTGCCCTTCGTGCGGGCATGCACCGTCTCGATCAGCCGCTGGGAGACGGACGCGCGGCTGGTAAGCGCGGCGACGAACGTCGCGGCCTCCGGAACCGAGAGGGGCGCGAGGCTGATCCCTTCGTACAGGCGCTCGCGCGTGAGGTCGGCGAGGATGGAAAAGAGCGGATGGCCCAAATCGACACCGACCGTCCGGTACGTACCGGCCAGGCAAAGGCGGCTGGCTGTCTTCCTTCGAGCGAGGTGCTGGAACAGCAGCAGGCTCGAGCGGTCGGCCCAGTGGAGGTCGTCGAGGCAGAGGAGGAGCCCGCGGGACGTGGTTGCGTTGGCGGTGTGGTCGAAGAAGCTGGAGACCGCCTGGAAGAGCGCGTAGCGTTCGGATTCAGGACTGTGCCAGTCCGGAGGGGCGATGCCGAAGCGAGCGGCCAACTCGGGGAGAAGCGTGCCGATCTCCGGCCCAGCGGCAACCAACGGCTGGAGAGTTTCCTCAGAACAGGACTCGACAAGCTGGCGGAGAATCTCGACGAACGGCAGGTACGGGGGCACTCCCTCCGTGTCGTACGCCCGGCCCGAGAGCACCATCCATCCATCGCTGAGCGCCCTGCCCGC
>CALMIW010000047.1 GCA_937864275.1 uncultured Dehalococcoidia bacterium | reverse complement strand
TCGGGATCGATGTGCATGGGGTTCATGTCGCCGGACAATCGGTAGATCGCCGCCTGTTCGGGTCGTGTCTCCCGCTCGACGACGAGGTCCGGCTCTCGGTCAGGTGCGGTTGCACCCGGTGACCCGCTCGGGCCTCGTTCGCCGCCCCATCCGCCGCCGCCCATCACGAACAGGCTGGCCATCACGTCGAACAACGGGCCCGCGTCGTCCGTTGCCGAGCCTTCGAACACGATCACCGCCGCCTTGCCCTTGTCCCAGACGTTGGCGATGCGACCGGACACCGTCACGGTCGCCGAGGCGGGGAGCGGACGATGGACCACCACCGACTGCTCCCCGTGCAACAAGGCCGCGAGGTTGATGTCGATCCTCTGCATCGACGAGCCCATCGCACGAAGTCCGGGGATCACGGCAAAGGTCGGCAGTACCTTCGGACCGCGTCCCTCGTAGATGAAGTCGAGATCCTCGGGCGGACGGCACCCGACGCCCAAGGCGTAGAGCATCACATCACGATCGGTCCAGGTGTGGGTGATCGGCTCGGTCTCGAGGCCGACGAGATCTCCGTTGATCGGCAGCTTCTTCATGAGGTCAACTTTCTCGTTGGAGGATGTGGACGACGCACACCGAACCCGCGCCGGCCATGTGGCACAAGCCGGTTCGGGCGGCGTCGACTTGCCGAACGCCGGCTTCGTGGCGGAGTTGCAGGGTGGTCTCGTGGATCTGGGCGAGACCGGTGGGCCCGCCGGGGTGGCCGCGAGCGGTGAGGCCTCCGTCGGTCGAGAACGGGATCCGGCCGCCGAGACGGGTTGCGCCATCGGCGACGAGTCGGTCGCCCTCGCCGTCAGCGCAGATGCCGAGCAACTCGTAGTACACGAGCTCCTCGACAGGAAAGGCATCGTGGACCTGGACGAGATCGAGATCACTCGGCCCGAGGCCGGCCTGCTCGTAGGCGTCGCCGGCGGTGTCACGGGTCATCTGTGCCGGACCGATCACGGCGCCGAGGAAGACGTGACCGTCCGTGTATGTCTCGGATCGCTGCTGAGAAGCGATGACACGGACCAGTGGGCGCCCTCGAGCGACCCGCTCGGCCACCTCGCGAGTGGCGACGATGGCCGCTGCAGCGCCGCCTCCGGCTGCACAGGCCATCATCGACGTGTGCGGGTAGGAGATCATCGTCGAGGCGAGCACCTCGTCCGGCGTGACCTCGTGGTCCGCCTGTCGTTGTGCCATCGGGTTGAGCCGTGCGTGGTTCCAGTTCTTGGCGGCGATCTGGGCGAACGTGTCGACGGTCGTTCCGACGTCGTGCATGCGTCGCGTCGCCCACATCGCGAAGAACGCAGCCGGCAGCATGATGTCCTCCGCGCCGACTCGTCCACGCTTGCCACGGCCGAGGCCGCTCATCCGGTTCATGTCGTCGAAGCCGAGTGCCATCGCGACGTCGACCCGCCCACCTCCGACGGCGTGGACGGCCTCACCGAACGCGCACGACCCAGTGGCGGATGCGTTCTCGACATGGGTGACGGGGATGCCGGTCAGCCCGAGCTCCTTGGCGATGGCCACGCCGCTGGTGACGCCGCCGCCGAGATAGCCGTTGTAGAGGGCGCCGACCTCGGCGAACGCGATGCCGGCGTCGCCGAGCGCTGCCATACCGGCGACGTCCGCCATGGACTCCGACGAAAGCCGCTGGTTGTTGAACGGATGCATGCCGACACCGATCACGTAGACCGGGCGGCTGAGTCGCGTTGCCATCAGCGGATCACCTCGAACCGGAACGTCACGAGTTCGTTTCCGTCATCGTCCTGTCCCACAGGGAACGTGGTGAGCGCCATCCGGCTGCCGATCTGCCAATCGTCGGGTGTGCCGACGAGGGGCGCTTGGATCCGCACCCCTTCGGGCAGGTCGATCTGCCCGACTCCGTATCCACCGGAATCACCGAACGAGATGCTGCCCATTCGCGGGACGTGCAGGAACGTCCAGGCGAACAAGACACCTTCTGGGTCGAGGTCACAGTCGACCACGGGACCGCCCGTCACCGGGCAGCGCTTGCGGCGCGGCCAGAAGTACAGCCCGCTGCGCTCGGCGTACGAGCCCAGAAGCCGGGGCCGCAAATCGTCGGCTTCAGGCAGCCGGAACAGTCGTGGGTCGGTCGGGGTACGGGACACGCTCAGTTGCTCCCGCGACGGCCGAAGTGCCGCATCGTGTCGCCGACCGAGGTCGTGACGGACGCGAGCGCTCCCCGACCCTTCAACAGCGTCGGGGCGTCGCGACGCAGACCGTCGACGGTGAACCTTCCGTTGGCGGTGATCACCGCGTCGTCGGCCAACTGCCACCCGCTGTACAGGCCGACTTCGTTCCCGCCGACGTGGAACACCCCGCCCGTGAACGGGCAGTCCGCCGCCGCGAGGTACGCCACCAGGGGCGAGACGTTGCCGGGATGGAACAGGTCGAACGAGCCGTCAGAGGGTGCCGCAACGGTGTCACCGACTCCAGGGGTCTGCAGGGTCAGCCGGGTGCGGGCGAGTGGGGCGAGGCAGTTGGCCCGCACCCCATACCGACCGAGCTCCATGGCCTCGACCAGTGTCATCGCAGCGATGCCCGCCTTCGCTGCGCTGTAGTTCGTCTGTCCAGCATTTCCGAGCATCGCGCCCGATGCCGTGTTGATCACCGAAGCATCGACCGACTCACCGGACTTGGCGCGGTCACGCCAATGAGCAGCGGCGAAGTGCGTTGGCGCGGCGTGCCCCTTCAGATGGACCGCGATGACCGCGTCCCACTCGTCCTCCACCATGTTCACCAGCGCCCGATCACGGAGGATCCCGGCGTTGTTGACCAGCACGTCCAATCGCCCATAGGCAGCGACCGCCTCGTCGACCAGCCGCTCAGCTCCCGACCAGCTCGTCACGGAGTCGGTGTTCGCGATCGCCTCACCGCCGGCCGACCGGATCTCCTGGACGACCTCATGCGCCGGCCCCGAGTCCGCGCCGGTGCCATCGATCCCACCCCCGACATCATTCACGACGACGCTGGCGCCCTCGGCCGCCAGCAAGAGCGCATGCTCACGGCCGAGTCCCCGGCCAGCGCCCGTGACGATGCACACCCGGCCCTGCAGTGTTCCCATACCTGTTGCGATCCCCTCGACGAGCCCTGTTCTTCTTCACCTGGCACCCGGCAACCGAACACCACATGAGACAACATGGTCATCTTGTCACATGGTCCTGGGCCGGCGCCAGTCGAATCGACCGGTCCGAAAGCAAGTTGTCGCTTCGCGGATCCTCGCGACCGCGGCATACTTGGAACATGGCGAGCTCTTCGATGCGATGGGGAACGGCGGCACCAGGAGATGCGGACACGGCACGTGACCTCCTGCTCGACGCGGCCGAAGCCTGTTTCGAACGAAGCGGCATCAGCGGCACCACGATGGACGACATCGCCAAGCAAGCGCGGGTGTCTCGTGCGACGGTCTATCGCTACTTCACCGGCCGAGACACCG
>CALMIW010000046.1 GCA_937864275.1 uncultured Dehalococcoidia bacterium | reverse complement strand
TGCCATCGCCATCGCCCTCGCCGTCAGCGAGAAGCTCTGGATGCGCGGGCAGGTCGTCCGCCGTGGTGGGTGGTGGTACGTCCTCGGCCTCAGCCTTGCACCGTTCCTGCTCTTGGAGCCGTACCGCGAGGAACCCTGGCCCGGCGCGGCGGCGTTCGCCCTCGCGGCCATTGCCTGGGCTGTCGCCGCCTGGCGCAGCGAGGGAACCGTCGGCCAGCTCTTCAGCCTGAACACCGCACTGACGCCTCCCGCAGAGCGACGCGCCATCGCCCTCGGCTCCTACGGCCTCGGCCTCATCGCCCTGGGGCATTTCAATCAGGCCCTCGGGCTCTCGCGACCGGAGGCCGGCTGGACCTACGCCGCTGTCGGGGCCGCCGCCATCCTCCTCACCTGCGTCCCGCACGAACGGGTGAGAGACTGGCTCGACACCGTCACGTTCGCCGGGTTCGTCGGGTTCGGCATCGGCGTCGCCTCAGCGGGTACGCACGCCGGCGAACTCTCCGCGATGTTCGCGCTCGCCGCGGTCACCTTCACGGCGAGCGGCCTCGTCAACCGGTCGGACAACCGCCTCATCGTCGCCGCCCTCTCGGCGGTTGTTTCCGGCGCTCTCCTCTGGAGCTGGCGGGAATGGCCGCTCTGGTCGCTCTCGCTTGTCTACGGCGGCGCGGCTGCGGTGCTGTTTGTCACCTTCGCGCCCGCCCGCAAAGCCCGGACGCCGTTCCCGGCAGCGTCGTCGTTCCTCTCCGTCGCGCCGATCCTGCTGGCGGTCGCGACTTCCGGCATTTCCGTGCTCCTCCGCGACCTGGACCAGCAGTTCAATGGCTTCGGCGGGTCCACCGAGGGCGACAGCATCACCCGCACGCCGGAATGGTTCGCGATGGCCGTCAACGTCGCGATCGGCGGCGGCATGCTCGTCTTCGAGGCGTTCTACCGGAGGAGCCGCCAGGCCGCGGTCGCCGGCAGCGCCGTCCTCCTCGTCGCGCTCGAGATGGCCATCGCCTCGCTCGAGATCGACAACATCCAGGTCTACACGGCCCCGCTCGCCATCTACGTGATCGGCCTGGGTCTCTCGGTCCGCCAATCGCAGCCGTTCTTCGGCCACCACATGCTCCTCCACGAAACGCTGTTCGTCGTCGGGGCGGGGATCCTGGTGCTTCCCGCCGCCGAACAGAGCTTCGAACCCGGCGGGGCGAACTGGGGGCTGCTCGTCATCGTCCAGGGCATGGCCCTCCTCGCCGTCGGCCTCACCCTCTTCCAGCGCTGGCTCGCCGTCGCCGGGGTCGTGACGCTCGTCGCCGTCGCCGCGCGCTTCGTCTTCGATAACACGGCCAACGGGAACATCCCCTACTGGGTGATGCTGGGTGTCGCCGGGCTCGCACTCCTCGGAGTCGGCGTGCTCATGCTCCTCGAACGCGATTGGTGGGACAGGACAAAGGCGCGTATGGCCCGCTGGTGGCTCGAAGGCGAGCGCCCCGAGCCCCCCGGCCCCGGCGCTCCGTCGGCGCCGGCCCCGCAGCCCTGAGGTCACTCCTCGATGCGCCGCCACTTCCGCAGGCTGGTCATCTCGCGCGCCGGGTTAAGGCGGCTCCCCACCTCGGTGTAGGAGACCTCGGCAACGTACACATCGCCGTGCGAATCGACGGCGATGCTGTGCGGCCAGAGGAACTGGTCCGCGCGTTCGCCCGGCAACGGCGCACCGAAGCGGCCCTGGAGCTCGCCCGCGCGGTTGTAGATGGAGACCCGATGGCCGAGGTTCGGCACCCCGTGCTGCACGGGCGGCGGCCCCTGCTCGGCCACGTAGACGTTCGCATCGGCCCCGCGCCCACCAACGACGGCCACCGCGTGATGGACGTGCCACTGCGCCCGGAACGCGCCCTCGAGCGAGAAGACCTGCACGCGGTGATTCTCCCGGTCCGCCACGATCACGCCGTCGTCCCCGAACATGGCGATGTTGTGGGGCAGGCTGAATTGCCCCGGATCCGAGCCCGCTTCGCCCCACGATTGCAGGAGCCGCCCTTCCCGGTCGAAGCGGTGCACGCGCGAGTTCCGGTAGCCATCCGAGATGTAGATGTCGCCGTTCGCCGGGTTCACCGCCACGTCGGTCGGGCGATTGAACGGTTCGCCGCCTTGCGCGGGCGAAGCCTCGCCGTTCCCCAGGCGAAGCAGTTCATGGCCAGAGCGGTCGGTCTTCGTGATCGTGTGGCCCAGCACGTCCACCAGCCAGAGGTTGTCCTCGTGGTCGGTCCGGATCGAGTGCGCTCGCAGCCAGCGATTGCCCGGCCACGATTGCAACGCGTTCCCGTACGCGTCCGTGATCAGCTCCGTGCCCGAACCCGGGTCGTCGTTCCCCCACATATCGACCACGTTGCCCTCGCGGTCGAACACGAGCACCGGCATGTTCCCGCGGTTGAAGACGTACACGCGGTCGGCCGAATCAACGGCGACCGAAGTCGCCTCCTGCAGCCAGATGCCGTGGGGCACCCTGGCCCAGTAGGGGACGGGTTCGTAACGCACTGACATGGTCGCAGCCTCGCGCAGGGAATGCGCGAGTATGGCGCACAACGGGCCGCTCGCGCTCCCTTAGCGCCCGGCCGCCCCGGTCGACTTCTCCCGCACCGCGACGAACGCCCGCTCCCGCGCCTCCAGCTCTTCCTCCGGGGCCTCTTCGATGTGGACGATGTCGTCATGCGCCTCGTTCATCGCGTGGATCAGTTCGTCCAGCTTCACGTGGATCGCCCGCGAGTCCCGGTTCTGGGTGTTCTGGATCAGGAACACCATCAGGAAGGTCACGATCGTCGTGCCGGTGTTGATGACCAGCTGCCACGCCGAAGAGAAGCCAAGGAACGGCCCCGATACCGCCCAGGCAATGATCACCAGGGCCGCGGCGAGGAAAGCCCAGGCCGTACCCAGCACGTTCGAGGCGGCGCGCGCGAACCTGGCAAACACGTCTTGCATAGTTATCAGCATAGGAGCCTGACCGTTGCCCGGTGATTGCGTGCCGGGCGCTCCGCATTGCAGGTCCCTCGCACTCAGCCCGGGGGCTACGGGGCCGGCACCTTCGCCTCATCGCGAATGACCTCGAGGATCGCCCGCGCGGCCTTGTCGCCGCCGTCCCGGACGAAGTGCACGCCGTCCGGGTTGCGCATGAGCTTCACTTCGCCGTCGTCGTCCGCGATGTAGGCGTCGTACGCCCCGCCGGAGGTCGCGAACAGCGGCCAGAGGTCCACGAAGCGCACCCACGGCCGCTTCGCCGCCTCTTCCTGGTAGATCTGGTTCAGCATCGCCATGTCCGCGGACAGTCCCTCGGAGCGCATGATCGGCTGGCCGACCCAGACCACGAGACGTCCGTCTCCCCGCAGCAGGTCCATCACGCCAGCCACTCTCCGGCGGTACTCCGCAATCCAACCGGCGGAGCCCGCGTCCTGGTGGATCTTCCCGCCGGGCTCCACGATGCCTTGCGCATCGTTCGCCCCGAACATGACGACGAACACGTCGTAGGCCGGCTGCGCCTGCGCAAGCCTGTTCAGCTCCTTCGGCCAATCGAAGAAGTCCGGCCGGGTGAGCCCCGATTCGAGCTGCGGCTCGTGCACCGGATCGACCCAGCCGGTCTCGCCCGCCTCCCGCACGAACGACTCTCCCAGCACCTTCATCATCGAGTCGCCGCCGATCCAGACGCGGAGCGGGTCGCCCAGCGCGGGCGTCCTCACCAGTTGCGCCGGGACGGTCGGCGTGGGGGTTGCGTCCGCCGGAGTTAGTTTTGCCGAAGGCGTCGCGGAGGCCAACTCGAAGGCGCCGTCCCCTGCATCATGGTCCAGCGCGTCGTCGGCCCAGGCCCGCGGCCGGTCCAGGTAGAGCGCCCGGCTGACCGCCGCGAACGGCTTCCAGATGCCCACCCAAACGTCCCGCTCGGTGCCGAACGGCTTGGCCTTTGCTTCCCGCTCGAGCTCCGGCGCGTTCAGGAGGACGGCTATCAGCAGTGCCCCGGCGATGATCGCGAGCACCCGCCAGGGCCGCACGCCAAGGCCGCGCTCCTCCACCGGGTCCGGATCCATCGCCGTCATGTCGCTTTCGGCCACCTCAGAACTGGAAGTAGATGAAGGGCGCGACTCCCGTCGGCCCGAGCACGTCGATCGCGACGAGCGCTATCGCCAGCGTAGCGGCCTGCGCCACGGGCGCCAGCCGTGAGAAAGAGATCCGCAAGCTCCCGGAAAGCCGGTCGGGCATGAACTGCGCCGCGATGCTCCCGGCGATGACGAGCAGCAGCAACGGGCTCAGCGCGTCCGCGCCGTCCCACGCCGTCAGCATCCGCCAGATCAGCTCCCAGGCCGTCCCGAAGGTTTCGGCCCGGAAGAAGATCCAGGCGAGGCAGACCACGTGGAACATGATCAGCCACTGCCACACCGGGGCGAAGCGGCCCAGCCGGCCCGGATAGCGCTCCCGCAACTCCCGTTCGATGACGAGCCCGAAGCCGTGGATCGCACCCCAGGCCACGAACGTCATCGCCGCGCCGTGCCAGAGCCCACCCAGGACCATCGTCAGCACCAGGTTCCGGTAGATGAACGCCTTCGTCCCGCGGTTGCCGCCCAGCGGGATGTACAGGTAATCGCGCAGCCAGCGGGAAAGCGTCATATGCCATCGCCTCCAGAAATCCTGGAGCGAAAGCGCCCGGTACGGCTGGTCGAAGTTCTGCGGGAACTTCACGCCAAGCAGCAGCGCGCAGCCGATCGCGATGTCCGTGTAGCCCGAGAAGTCGGCGAAGATCTGGATGGCGTAGGCGTCCACGCCCACGATGATCTCCGCCGCGCTGTC
>CALMIW010000045.1 GCA_937864275.1 uncultured Dehalococcoidia bacterium | reverse complement strand
TCCTGCGGCGATTGGTGGGGGGCGGCCGGCGCCGGGCTCCCGGTCTCCCCCCGCCATCAGTTCCGGTTCCGGCGCCATTCGGAGGACAGCCAGTTCCTCTGGCTGATAGCCCTGGGTTCGATTCCCGCGGCCGTCACGGGACTCCTCTTCAGCGACTGGATTGAGGAGAATTTGCGGCAGCCATGGCTTGTGGCGCTCGCGCTCGCGGCGTTCAGCGTTGTCATGCTCGTCGCCGACCGCCGAAGCGGCCTCGTCCGGAGCGTGGAGTCGATCGGCGCCAGGGACGCGGTGCTCATCGGCCTCGCCCAGGCGTGCGCGCTTTTTCCGGGTGTATCGCGTTCTGGTGCGACCCTCTCGATGGGGATGTTCCGCGACCTGACGCGGGACTCGGCGGCACGTTTCGCGTTCTTGTTAGGTACGCCGGCTTTCGTCGGGGCGGCTCTCCTGAAAGCCGGCGACCTTTCCGGGCTGTCCGGCCGGGAGTTCCTCGAGCTGAGCATCGGCTTCGGCTGTTCCTTCGCCGTGGGCATGGCGGTCATCCACTACCTGCTCCGGTTCCTGCGCACGCGGACGCTGATGCCGTTCATCTGGTACCGGGTCGGGGCTGCGGCGTTGACGCTGCTGATCGGTGCGATCCGGGTCTCCTGAGGGCACGGTTGGCCGCACGCGCGTATCATCCGCGGCCACACGCTCCGACAGGAGGAAGCGAATGGTCCTCGAGAAATTGCGCCTGGATGGGCCACCTCGAAAGGTGGTCATCGTCACCGGAGGCGGACGGGGGCTCGGCCGGGCGATGGCGATTTCTCTCGCCGAGGCCGGAGCCGACGTCTGCATCGCCAGCCGAACCGTGAGCCAGCTCGAATCCGCTGCGGCGGAGATTGCCGCGGCGGGCGGGAGGCAACCGCTCATCGTCCCGACGAACGTGCAGAAGCGCGAGGAGTGCGATGCGCTCATCGAGAAGACGGTCGCGCACTTCGGCCGGCTCGACGTGATGTTGAACAACGCAGGCATTGGCGACCGCCGTGGCGCCGGCAACCGGATCCAGGACCTGGACGACGCCGACTGGCACGACACCATCGAGGTCAACCTCCACAGCACGTTCTACTGTTCGCGAGCGGCAACACGGCAGTTTCTGCAGCAGGGCGGCGGCGGCGTGATCGTGAACGTGGCCAGCGGCACGGCCCTTCGCTCGTCGCCTCAGTCGCTCGGATACGCCGCGGCGAAGGCGGGAGTGATCTCGCTGACGAAGAGCCTCGCCGCCCAGCTCGTGGGCGAGGACATCCGCGTGAACTGCATCATCCCGGGCTTCGTGGCGCAGAGCGCGCCGCAAAACGACGACGAAGTCGCGATGCGGAAACAGCGCGGCCGCTTCATCACCGTCCGCCGGCTCGGGGAGGCCTGGGAGCTTGGCCCGCTCGCGGTGTTCCTCTGTTCCGATGCCTCGAGTTACGTGACCGGCGAATCGTTCTCGATTGACGGCGGCGGCCTGGCGGGCGGCGTTGCGCCGACAGGCTTCGCGATGACCGAACCAGCGGAGGTGTCCCGTGGCTGAGTGGAACCGTAAGCCAGGCTTCGACCTCACGGGGAAGCGCGCGCTGGTCGTTGGTTGCTCGAACCCGTCCGGCAGGGCGATCGCACTCGGCCTTGCCGAAGCCGGAGCTGACGTGGCGATCGCCTCGGCATCGCTGGACGGCGACGAGGTGATGGAGGCGAAACGGATCGCCAAGGCGGTGGAAGGGCTGGGACGGAAGTCGGTTTCGCAGGGCTGGGACGTGACCCTCCCGACGAACATCCAGGTGGGGCTGAAGCAGATCGGGAAGGACTTCGGCAAGCCAGCGATCCTCGTCTACAACGCCGACGCGATGCTGGCGAAACCCATCGAGAAGACCACCGATAGCGAGTTCGCGCGCATCCAGGCCGTCAACCAGAGCGGCGCCTACTACGCCGCGCGCTCCTTCCTGAAGGAGTTCCCGGAAGGCGAGACCGGCAGGATCCTGTTCATCACGTCGATCTTCGCGGAACGCGGCGTCGAGAACCTGTCGGCTTACACCACGGCAAAAGCGGGTGTGATTGGACTCAGCACGGCGTTGAGCCAGGAGGTCGGTGGACGGGACATAACCTCGAACTGCATCTCCACCGGCTGGATGGACTGGACACCTGGACGGGGACCGGACGAGATTGGCGCGAACCTCCTCCTGCGGTTCATCCCGATGCGGCGCTTCGGCAAGGCGGAGGAACTCGCGGCACTTTCGGTGTTGCTGTGTTCGGACGCTGCCGGGTACTTCAGCGGCCAGGTTTTCCATGTCGACGGCGGCGTGAGCCAGCACCTCTAGGTTCGATGGCGGCATCCAAGCCCCTGGCCGTGCGGCTCCTGGAGCAGAAACGCGTCGCGCACGAGGTTTTCGCGTTCGACGACACGATCCGCTCGGCTCAGGAGGTCGCGCGCGTGACGGGAATGCCGGCCGAGCAGGTGCTGAAGACGCTGGTGGTGGAGCAGGACCCACCGAAGGGCAAGCCGTACCTGGTGATGATGCCATCGCCGCTGGAGATCGACCTGAAGGTGCTGGCGGCGAGCCTCGACGTGAAGAAGCTTCGCATGGCTACACATCGCGACGCGGAACGGCACACAGGGCTCCAGGTGGGCGGCATCAGCGCGCTGGCGCTCATCGGCCGGGGGTTCGACGTGCTGATCGAGGAAACGGCGACGCTGTTCGACGAGGTGCTCGTGAGCGCTGGACAGCGCGGTTACGACGTGAAACTCGGACTTGAAGACCTGGTCGCCCTGACCTCGGCGCGGGTGGTGCGGGCGAGCTAGGAGCTCAGAACCTCGAGCCGCGCGAGCTGAGTGCCGAGATGTCCCCTTCTTCGGCCATGACGATGATGATGTCGCCGTTGTTGAGCACGACGTCGTTTTTCGGGCCGACTTCGAGGCGGCCTTCGGCGTGACGGATGCCGAGGAGGGTGGCGCTCGAGCAGCCCGCGAGGATTTCGCCGACAGGCTGGTCGCCCAGGTGGTTCTGCGGCGTTACCTCGAACTCCGCGAGGATGAGGTCGCCGTGGCGGCCGCTCGCCAGGGTATCCATGAAGTCGGCCGCGAGCGGTTGGAGCGCGGCGAGGACCATGCGGCGCCCACCCATGCTGTAGAGCGAGAGGACGCGGTCGGCGCCGGCGAGCCGAAGCTTCTCTTCGTTGTGGGGTAGGCCGCAGCGGGCGACCACATGGCAGCCGGGGTTCATCGACTTGGCGGTGAGGGTGATGTAGGTGTTGCCGGCGTCGCTGTCGCTTGCGGCGAGCAGGCAGCGGGCGGTCTGGATGTTCGCCCTGTTCAGGACGCGGTCGTCCGAGGCGTCGCCGTTGATCACCAGGTAGCCGAAGGCCACCGCGCGTTCGAACTGCTCCGGGGTCTGTTCGATGACGACGAAGTCCACGCCGCGCTCATTGAGTTCGCGGGCGATCTCCTGGCCGACGCGTCCGAAGCCGCAGAGGATGTAGTGTTTCGAGAGTTCGGCGATGTGCATGGTCATCCTCCTGTGGTGGTACCGGCTGCGCAGGTCGCCTTCGAGCACCTGTTGCATGACGAGCGTCAGGGTGTAGAGCGCCGTGCCCACGCCGACGAGGATAAGCACGACCGTGAAGAGCTTTGTTTTGGTGTCGAAGGGGGCGAGTTCCCGGAATCCGACGGTGCTCAGCGTCGTGACCGTCTGGTAGAGGGCATCGACAACCGACATGTCGGTCAGGAGCAGGTATCCGGCGGTCCCCGCGAGGATCACCATCCCGAACAGTCCCAGTGCGATGCGCAAGCGCGGCGGGACCACGGCCGGGAGGGAGCGAAAGTGCATCGGGTACGGATTATACGGAGACGAACGGGCTGGGTTCGAAGTCAGCGGAGCAGTTCGAGGTACTTGCGCTTCATCCAGTCGCCTTTGGCGCGGTATTCGGCGGCTGTGGAGAGCGTCCCCTTACGGCCGCCTTCCCGGCTGTAGGCGAGGTTGAGGGCGGCATGGTGGTTCTCTGAAGCCGGCATTCGGCGGCCCCGTTCGCGGGCGGCGCGGTTGGTCCAGGTCTTGCAGTATTCGATCGCGTCCTGGAGCTCGCCATAGATGTCGACTACTTCTACCGCGGGCGCCGGCACCTCCGGTTTCGGCGGCGGGGGCGGGGCGGCGACGCCGAACATCGTGAGTTGCTGGCCCTCGACGAACCGGCCGGTCTCATCGAGATAGGCATCTCCCGCTTCCTCGACATCGAGGATTTCGACCTGCTCGCGATCGTCGTCTTCGACGAGCTCGTCCGGCGCTTCCTGTTCCCGCTCTTCGGACTCGACGAGCAGGCCTTCCGCGTTCGGCTTGAGCGCGACCGGCGGGGACTCCCGCTCCAGGTGCTCGATGATGGAGCCAAGACGCGGGTCGCGGCCGATGAAGACGTGGAGGATGTTCTGGCCCGCCGGGAGCGCGTGGTTGAAGCGCAGGCCGCGGCCGAGTTGCTGGATGACCGGCTCCCTGCTGAAGACTGCGTCGAGCTTCAGCAACACGCTCACGGTCGGTGCGTCGAAGCCCTCGCTCGCCTTCTTCACCTGGATCAGGACGTCGTACCTGGCGGCATGGAAGTCCCGCAGCCGCCGGTCGTTTTCGGAGTCGCTCAGCTCATCGCCGGAGTGCACGACGACGCAGCGCAACGCCGGGTGCCACCGGCCGAAGACGCGATGAAGGTGGTTCGCATGCTCCTTGGTGGCGGCGAAGACGAGGCCCTGGTGCTTCCCCGGCGCCAGTTCGTTCTTCGCCTGGAGTGTCCTAGCGAATTCGCGCACGAGGG
>CALMIW010000044.1 GCA_937864275.1 uncultured Dehalococcoidia bacterium | reverse complement strand
CACGTGGCCTTCCAGCTTGCCGGGCAACGGCGAAAGAAGGTCACGAGCGTCGATAAGGCGAACGTGCTGCGGACCGGCCAGCTCTGGCGCGAAATCGCGACGGAGGTCGGCAAGCAGTACCCGGACATCGAACTGGAGCACATCCTCGTGGATGCGTGCGCGATGTACCTGGTGCGGAAGCCGGCCAGCTTCGATGTGATCGTCACGGAGAACATGTTCGGCGACATCCTCACGGACGAAGCGGCGATGCTCGCGGGGTCGATGGGCATGATGCCCTCGGCCAGCCTGGGCCGGCGAAAGAAGGACGGCACCGGGATCGGCCTGTATGAGCCCATCCACGGCAGCGCGCCCGACATCACGGGTCAGAAGAAGGCGAACCCGCTGGCCATGATCCTGAGCGCGGCAATGATGCTGCGGCTTTCGCTCGGCCTCGAAGCGGAAGCCGCCGCGATCGAATCCGCCGTCGATGCGGTCATCAAAGAGGGCTACCGGACGCCGGACATCGCCGGCAAGGGCACGAACGTGGTCGACACCGCCAGGATGGGCACGCTCGTCGCCGAGCGGCTGTAAGGCGTCACTCGACGGTAATCGTCCCGACCATCTCCGCCTCGTGGAAGTCGCAGCGGAACTTGTAGACGCCGGTTTCGGCGGGGGCCCCCCAGGTGAGCTTCCCCGTTTGGCCGCCGTTGGTGCCCGCGGGTTCGGAAAGCCAAGGACTTTCGCGGTAGATGCCGCGCAGCGACGCGATGTGCATGTTGTGCGGCAGTTTGCCCACGTTCGGGAGTTCGAACGTCACCGTGGTACCGGCCTTCACCGTGATATCGGCGGGCTTGAACCAGTTGTCGAACATCTTGATTTCAAGGGTTTTGCCATCCGCGACGGTGGCGGGTCCGCCTCCGTTGTCGTCGGCGGCGTCGTCGTCATCGCCTCCGCAGGCGGCGGCGGCGATGGCGCCAACGAGAGCGAGGAGGGTGATGGCGAGGATCCTCAAGCGGCTCATTCGGGGGGTGCTCCCTGCAGTCTGGTGATCGCATGGTCGCAGGCCGCGGGCCAGCGAGCACGGACTCTTCGGTCAGTGATTTACGTTCGGATGGGTGAAACGCGCGGCACGCCTGCCGAGGCGCCACGGAAGCGCCAATTTCCGGAGACTTCGCATCCCGGCAGACGGACAGTGTGGAGGAACGGTGCTAAGATCCGCCCGCTGTATACAATCTTCAAGGAGCACGTCCGTGACCACTGAAACCGTCGCCCGAGGTCTTGAAGGCGTCAACGTCGCCTCGACCAAGCTCTGCCGCATCGACGGCCTCAAGGGCGAGCTCATCTATTCCGGGTACAACATCTACGACCTCGCCGACCATTCGACCTTCGAGGAAGTGGCGTTCCTCCTCTGGAACCTGCGCCTCCCGAACGCGACGGAACTCGCCTCGCTGAAGACTCAGCTTCTCGCGGAGCGGCCGCTCACGGAACTGAACTCCCGCATCCTCGCCGAGATCGTCGGACAAATCCGCCCGATGCGGGCGCTGGAGATGGCCGTCATCATCGCGGGCGCGCTGGACCCGCAGTCGAGCGACCTGACGAATTCCCAACTGAAGGTGACGGCCGCACGACTGACGGCACGGATGCCCACAGTTCTGGCGTCCTACCACCGGCTGCGCCAGGGCCTCGAGCCGGTAGCCCCGCGTGACGACCTCGGCCATTCGGCGAACTTCCTCTGGATGCTCAACGGACGCGAACCGAACGAGCTGGAAGCGCGCGTGTTCGACGTGGCGATGATCCTCCATGCCGAGCACGAGATGAACGCTTCGACGTTCTCGGCGCTGGTGACGGCTTCGACGCTGAGCGACATGTACAGCGCCATCGCCTCGGCAATTGGCACGCTCAAGGGCCCGCTGCACGGCGGCGCGAACGAAGCGGTCTACAAGCTCGTGGACGCCATCGGAACCGAGCAGAACATCGCGTCCCACGTCGAGGCGCTCCTCGCTCGCGGCGAACGGGTGATGGGCATCGGCCACCGGGTCTACAAGACCACCGACCCGCGCGCGATCATCCTGGAGAAGCTCGGCCACGAACTGGCGGCGGTTTCTTCGGACCGAAAGTACTTCGACCTCAGCCTGAAGCTGCGCGACTACCTGGCTCGCAAGCTCGAAGGCAAGCCGCTGTACCCGAACGTCGACTTCTTCAGCGCCTCGGTCTACAAGATGCTCGGTATCCCGAGCGACCTGTACACCCCGATTTTCGCAATGTCGCGGATCACGGGCTGGACCGCGCACCTGCTGGAGCAGTACGCGGACAACCGTCTCGTGCGCCCGAACGCCCTCTACGAAGGCGCGGGCAACCGGGAATACGTGGCTATCGGCAGCCGGTAGGAGCTTCGCTGCTCAATGGACCGAGAGGGCCGGGACTTCCCGGCCCTTTCGCTGTTGCGGGCACACCACTGGTACCCGCTCTTGCTCCCTCCGACACCCCGCGGCCATACTCGCCCCATGCCCGACGTTGCCTTCGACGAGACCATCGCCGCCACCTACGACGCCGACTCCGCCGAAATGTTCGACGCGGCGTTGCTCGAATCCACGGTCGACTTCCTCGCGCCCCTCGCGGGCGGCAGCGCGGCACTCGAATTCGGCATCGGCACCGGGCGGGTGGCCATTCCTCTAAGCCAGCGGGGAGTCTCGGTTAGCGGCCTCGACATCTCCGAAGCCATGGTCTCCCACCTGCGCCAGAAGCCCGGCGGCGGCGCCATCCATGTCACCATCGGCGACATCGCGACGACCCGCGTTCCAGGCTCGTTCCGGCTGGTCTACCTGCCCTTCAACATCATCACCAACCTGCTGACGCAGGCCGAGCAGGTCGCCTGCTTCGAGAACGCCGCCGCCCACCTCGAACCGGGCGGGCACATGGTCGCTGAGGTGTTCGTCCCCCAGCTTCAACGCTTGCACCCCGGCGAACGGTACTTGCCCTTTCAGGTGACTCCGACGCACCTCGGTTTCGATGAGTACGACGTAGTGAACCAGCTTGATACATCGCACCACTACTTCATTCGCGAAGGCCGTGCGCAGATCTTCCTCTCGCACCACCGCTACGCCTGGCCGGCCGAACTGGACCTGATGGCCCGGATGGCGGGAATGGAGTTGGTCGAGCGCTGGCAAGACTGGCGGCGTTCTCCGTTCACCGCGACGAGTACGGACCATGTCTCAGTCTGGCGGAAACCTACGTCCTGACCGGGTTTCGCCTGCCGCCGTCCGGCAACCTTCCGGGAAGCAACTCCCACGTCATTTCGTCGGTGGGGACGCCGGCGCGGTCGACGCACTCCTCCGTCGAGAGGTAGTGAAGCCAGTCGAACGAGCGGCTCCGATACTTGCCTCCCGGTCTGCCTGGCTCCCTAGAACACGCTGCGGTGGTCCTGTTCCTCGGCGCGCTTCTTCTGGGACAGTCCCTCGTCGCCTTCGAGCTTCTGCTCTTCGGCCTCGATGGCCTGCTCTTCCTCTCGCCGCTCGCGTTCTTCCACTGTTTCAACGATCAGGCCGCCGTTCACGTCGACTTCGACGACGGCATCCATCGGGTCGCCAATGACGGCGTAGCGAGTCCCGCCGATGAAAGTCAGCGGGCTGTATTCGCGGCTCTTCAGGAGCCACTGCTGGGCATAGGCTTCGTCATCCGCCTGCACCTTCACCACGTTCCCAACGAACAGGCTGTGGTCGCCGATCCGGATTACGTCCGCGAGTTGGCACTCGATCCAGGCGAGGCAGCCCTCGATCAGCGGCGCGTCGATCATCATCGGGCTGAACAGCTGCAAGCCCGCAGACTCGAGCTTGTTGTTGTTCATGCCAGTTTGCGACCCAAGAAACGCCGTCTGTTTCAGGAGCGCGGGCCCGGGGATGTTGATCGCGAACCCGTCGCTGAACCGGATCATGTCGGCGGTGTGACGGTGGGGATGGACGACGATGCCGACCATCGGCGGCTGCATGGAGAGCGGCGCGCACCACGCTATCGGCGCGGCATTCGAGATGCCCCGCCAGGACGTCGTCACGATGGCGACCGGGCCGGGGTTGAGCATCCGGCGGGCATCGGCAGGGTCACACAGGCGGCGCATCGGGTGTTCGACTCCACACAGCGAAGGCCGGGAATAACCCGGCCTCCGACGTTTACAGGGGCAAGTGTAACAGGCTTAGTGGCGGCCGTTGCCGTTGGAGGACATCCGGCGCCAGCGGAGGAAGTTCCAGTAGGCGAGGAGCTCCGGAAGGTCTTCCGGGTGCTTCTCAAGTTCGCCGATGAGTTGGGCGATGTCGCTGTCCTTCACGTACAGCATGTCGCCGTCGTCGCCGAGGAAGTAGTGGAGCGGCCGGTTGAGGATCCGGGCGACGCTGAGGAGCATATCGATGCCCACCGAACGCTGGCCGGCCTCGTAGAGGCTGATGGCGCTCTGGGTGGTGTTGAGGGACTGGGCGAGTTGGCCCTGGCTCATTCCCGCATCGCGGCGGGCGGTTCGGATCCGGTTGCCGAGACTCGCAGAGACAGGCGCCTTTCCGCTTTCGGACGTGGCTTTGATCATGTGGGCTTTCGACTCCGAGGTTCCCCGATATCCCGCTCGCCGGGGTATGGCAATGCCAACTCAAGGTACGAAGTACCGGGGTTGGGGTCAATCGGAATTGCCCCTCGATACGGTTTCGCAAGATCCGGGTTTACCGTCCGTTCGAAAAACGGTCGCACCGGCCGGGTCGGGGCGTGGCGGGCCGCCGGTCCAACGCCTTGCGTGAAGGTTTCGGCGCCGGCCGCCGCCGGGCGCGCATGGCGCGTGTGGCATAACCAG
>CALMIW010000043.1 GCA_937864275.1 uncultured Dehalococcoidia bacterium | reverse complement strand
TGGCCCGTGCCATGCCCGCGCCGCCGTCGGTGGTCGCGCTGCCCCCGACGCCGATAAGGATGCGCGGCGGCTCGGCCCGGGCGGCATCGAGGACGAGCTCGCCCACCCCGAAGGTGTCCGCACGGAAGGGATCCAACTCGTGTGACTTCACATGGAGGAGGCCGTTTGCCTGGGCGGCCTCGATCACGATCTCGCCCGTCGCGCGGATGCGGACGTACCGGCCGAGCACCCTCCGGCCGAGCGCGTCCTGCACCACGGCGGCCATCGTGTCGGCCTTCACTGCGCGGCGCATCGCGTCGAGGAGGCCCGGGCCTCCGTCCGACATAGGCAGGCTGTCGAGCGTCCAATCCCGGTGGACGGAGCGGATGCCGGCGGCGATGGCAGCGGCGGCCTCGTCGGCCGCGAGGCTGCCCTTGAACTCCTGGGGGGCGATCAGAATCCGCATCTCACCACCCGTTCGAATAGACCCGCCAGACAGCGAGCAGGACAACCGCGATGACGTAGGCCCATCCCAGCTTGGCGATGAACTGCAGCCGCCCCTTCGCGCGCTGGTCGCGGAAGACCACCGCCATCACCACGGTGATGACGAAGAACGCGACGAGGGCAACGAGCAGCAGCTTCATGCGCCGCTGGGCCTAAGACTGAAGCGCAACGGGTGGCTCAGGCGTCGCCGGTGACGGTCCGCTTGGTGAACCGCCAGGCGCCATCGGGGCCTTTCGCCAGTTCGTCGTTGTAGATCGCGGTCGTGAGGATGTTCGCCGCCGGCTGCTCGCCGGGGGTAAGCCGGTAGAGGACCAGGTAGCAGGAGCCGGTCGCCTTCGCGCCGTCTCCGTCGATCACGAGGTTGTTGACCCAGTGGCGGGCCTTCAAGCGCTTGGCGAACCCATCGCCGAAACCCTGGAGTTGTTCGGTCCCGGTGAAGGTGCCGGTTGCCGAGCTGAACACACCGTCGGCGGCGAATGTTGCCGCCCAGCCGGCCCCGTTACCGGAGTCGATCGCGTGGTTGTACTTCGCATAGAGCTGCTGGATGGCGAGCTGGTCTTCAACGCTGAGAGCCATGGGGGAGCCTCCTGTGGTGCGGGGGCGCGGCGCCCGTGGACGCCGTGCTTACCGTGGTTGGCGTACCATATGGCAATCCAGCCACAAGGACATCATCGATGGCGTTTCGCGCAATTGCGCTGGCTCTCGTGGGCGCGGTGCTCCTCACCGCCTGCGACGAGGGACGGGACTACGACTCCAGCCAGGGCGACGACGCCTATGACCTCGAAGCGATGGCTCTCCATCAGGCCGACCTGCCGGCGGGCTTCCAACAGGCCCCCGGCTACAGTTTCGAACCTGAGGAGTGGGCGGAGATCTTCGGGAGCGATGACCCCGAAGCAACCGTCCGCCAACTCGAAGCCCAGGGCTGGCTCGAGAACTGGGTGACGGAAGCGACCCCGGAGAAGTTCGGGCCGGTGCTCAACATCCGGTCGGTCTCCACGCTCTACACGAACGAAGACACGGCCAGGGAATCGACCGATCGCTTCGCCTGCGGCCTGCCGCTCTCGCTGAACGTCCCGCTCGACCCGTTCGTCGTGCCCGAGATGGCCGACCAGTCGAACGGCTTCTACGTGGAGGAAGCGATCGACGAATCCGGCACGTCGCTGGTTTATACGACCGTCTGCTTCCGCACCGGACGCATCGTCCACGTCGTCCAACAGGCGAGCCTGCCCGGGATTGAGGACATCGGCGGCGCCTTCCGCAGCGCCACCAAGATGCTCGCCCGCGTGGATGCCGTCTTCGATGGCGAGAACGCGAATGACGGCGAAGACGAAGAGGACGGCTAGCAGCGCCCCGCCGGCTCAGCCCCGGGTTGGGCGATGGCGGACCACGTAGATCGTGCGGCCCTTCGCGCACAGACGCCCCTGGTCATCGCTGATCGTCACCTCCGTGACGGCGAGCGTCTTCCCCTTGCGGAGGACGGTGGCTTCGGCGACCGCCCTGGTCCCGTGCACCGGCCGCATGTAGGTGATGTTGAGGTCGGCCGTCCCGGCCGGTTCGTCGTTTTCGGTGAACGCCGGGATTACCGCTTCGAGCATGGCGATATCGATCAGGGCGGCGAGTAGACCGCCGTGGACGCTTCCGCCGATGCCGCCGAGGGTCACGGGGCTGGTGGCCATGGCGACACGGGAGTAGCCCGCCCGCACCTCTTCGAGCGTCAGGCCAAGCTGGCGGTAGAGGGGAAGGCTCGCGAAACGCTCGCGTTGCTGCTCGATGGACTGTCCTGGCGGTCGTAGGTTCATGGGGGCGGATTCTACGGACTCGGGCGTGCCGGGCGACCGGGCGTCAGCCAAGCCGTTCCAGCCACGCCAGCATCAGGTCCAGGAACTCTTCGGGGTGGGCCTGCCAGTAGCCGGGTTCGGGCGAGACCACGAGTTCGCTGTTCGGGATCTTCTCTGCCAGCAGTTCGGCGGCCCGCACCGGGTGGAGGCCATCGCCTTCGTGTGCCACCACGATGGTCGGGGCGGCGATGCGGCTGTAGTCGTCCGGGTGGTGGAACGAGGACTGCACGAGCCCGCGGATCGCATAGGTGAGGGTGAGCGGATTCTGCGAACGCAGCCATGCGGCGCGCTCGTCCGCTTCTTCAGGAGTGGCGGCGAAGCCGGGCATGTTCCTGGCGAAGGCGATGGTCTGCTCGATGCCCGTTGCCTGGATGGCCATGGAAAGCATCTCGAGGAAGGCGATCGCGTTCTTTTCGTCCGGCCGCTGAAATTCGGGCCCGCCGAGGGGCGGCGGCATCAGGATGGCGAGCGCTTTCACCCGCTCCGGCTGCTCCACAGCCATCCAGAGCGCCGTGGCCGCTCCCATGCTCGCGCCGCCGACGATGGCGGCCTCCTCGCCCGCGTGGTCGACGAAGGCCGACATGTCCCGGCCGAGCGTCTCCCAGTTGTACTCGGCGTGGTCCTCCGGCCCGTGGGAGTGGCCGTGACCGCGCGCGTCGTAGGTGAGCAGGCGGACCCGGGAGTGGACCGTCGCGAGGTCGATACCGGGCGGGGTGACCTGTTCGATGCTGCCCATGAGGCCGTGGCCGAAGACGACGAGCGGGCCCGAACCCTGGAGTGAATAGCGCAAACGGTGGCCGTTGATCTCGGCGAAATCGAACACGGTTCCCAGTGTAGAGGACTGGGTGGCAAGGACTTCGTACCCTTACCGGTATGACAGAACCAAGTTCGCAACTCACGCCCCAGGAAGCGATCGCCGACTGGGTGCGCCAGGTGGATGTCCGCCCGACGGACTACGACAACTTCCGGGGAGACGTGGACCAGCAAGAGGGCCGTCTCTTCGGCGGGCTCGTGCTCGCCCAGTCGCTGGTCGCCGCGGGCCGCACGGTCAGCTTCGGCACCGTCCACTCGCTCCACGCCTACTTCCTCCGCGCGGGCCAATCGAAGGAGCCGATCGACTACTCGATCGAGCGCATCCGCGAGGGTCGCAACTTCCTCACGCGGCGGGTTACGGCGCACCAGGCCGGCCACACCATTTTCGAGACTTCCGTCAGCTTCGTGGCCCCGGAAGACGGTATCTCTCACGAGGCGCCGATGCCCGAGGCGCCTGACCCGGAAACCTGCCAGCCCTGGTGGACGACGATCGCCGAACCGCGC
>CALMIW010000042.1 GCA_937864275.1 uncultured Dehalococcoidia bacterium | reverse complement strand
ACAAGATGTCGGCCCATCAGTACGGCAACGAGATGCGCAAGACCAAGCGCTTCGTGCTCGGCGAAGTGCTCCGCGACCGTGCCCGCCACCTCTTGTTGTTGTCGGCAACTCCACACAACGGCAAGAACGAGGACTTCCTCGCGTTCATGACCTTGATCGACACAGAGCGCTTCTCCGGGCGGCCCCGCAACGATGATATGCCTGATGTCAGCGACGTCATGCGACGACTCGTGAAGGAGAACCTGCGGACCTTCGAGGGTAAGCGGCTGTTCACTCAGCGCCACGCCCACTCGCTCAACTTCGAACTGTCTGGCCCCGAGGCCGAATTGTACGAGGAGGTCTCGGATTACGTCCGAAACGGGATGAACCGAGCGGCCCGCATGCAGGAGGAGGGCGACAAGCGCAAGGGCATCATCGTGGGCTTCGCGCTCGCTGGCCTTCAACGACGCCTGGCATCGTCGCCAGCCGCGATCTACCACTCGCTGCGTCGCCGCCAGGAGCGCCTGACGAAACAAGCCCAGGAGCTACGCCGCCTCGCCGCCGGTGGGGTGCCGGTCCCGGTGGTGGACCTGCCGAAGGGGATCAAGCTCGCGGACCTTGAAGACTTCGACTTCGACGACTTCGATGACGATGAGCTGGAGAACCTCGAAGACCAGGTGATCGACGCTGCCACCGCGGCAGCGACCGCCGAGGAGCTCGAAGCCGAGATCCTCGAACTGAACGATCTGGTCGACCTGGCCGAAGCGGTACGCAACAGCGGCATCGACACCAAGTGGACCCAACTCCGTGACCTGCTGCGCTCAGATGAGTTCCGAACCGGCGACGGTCCCCGCAAGCTCATCGTGTTCTCCGAACACAAGGACACCCTCACCTACGTCGCCGAACGCATCTCCTCCGAGCTCGGGAGACCCGAAGCCGTGGTCACCATCCACGGCGGGATCAAGCGCCACGACCGCCGCGACATCCAAGACCGCTTCCGTGTAGATCCGACCGTGCAGGTTCTCGTAGCCACCGACGCCGCCGGGGAGGGCGTCAACCTCCAGGTCGCGAACCTGATGGTCAACTACGACCTGCCCTGGAACCCGAACCGGATCGAGCAGCGCTTCGGGCGCATCCACCGCATTGGCCAGACACGGCCGTGTCACCTGTGGAACCTCGTCGCGCATGAGACCCGCGAAGGTCAGGTCTTCAAACGGCTGTTCGAGAAGATCGAACAACAGCGCGGCACCTACGGCGACCAGGTCTACGACGTCCTCGGCGACTCCTACATCAACACCTCCCTGCAGGAACTGTTAATCCGAGCGATTCGTGAGGATGGCGACCCGGCTCATCTCGCCTACATGGACGAGATCATCGACGGCGAGATCGGCGTCCAGCTCGAAGACGTGCTCCGTGAACGAGCCCTCGTCGGCGCGCTGAACGACCCCGCAGCGAATGACAAGATCCGCGACCTGATGGAACGCTCCCGGGCTCGCAAACTTCAGCCCTGGTTCGTCGAAGCGTTCTTCACCGCCGCCCTTCAACAGAACGGTGGCCGTATCACCGCCCGTGAACCCTCCCGGTTCGAGATCACCCGAGTCCCCGCATCGGTGCGCTCCCACGCCGACCCCCAACTCGGGCCGGTCCATGACCGGTATGCGCGGGTCACCTTCGACAAGGCAGCCATCAGTATCGATGGCGGCGACCGTGCTGAGCTGATCTCACCCGGCACACCGCTGCTCACCGCCGTGGTCGAGAAGGTCCTCGCCGACCATGGCGATACGCTCCAGCGAGGCGCCACCCTCGTCGCACCTGATGACCCCTCGACCGAGCCGCGACTGCTCGTGTACCTAGATCACACCGTCACCGACGGGCGACATGTCCACGGCCAGCGCCAGATCGTGTCCCGGCGGTTCCAATACGTCGAGATCGACCGCGACGGCATAGCCACCGATCCCGGCACCGAGCCCTACATCGGCTACGCCCCCATCGATGACGACCAGCGGAGTCTCCTCGACGCCCAGAGTGCCACCGACTGGATCGACCACTCCGCCGAAGCAGCCGCACGCGACTGGGCCATCCAACACCTCGCCGCACCCCACTTCGAAGAGATAGAAGCCGTCACTGCGGCCCGCGTCGCCAAAGTACGAGGCGCGGTCCACGAACGCTTGGCCGCGGAGATCCGCTTCTGGGACGAACGAGCCGAGGAACTGAAGACCCAGGAACTGGCAGGCAAGAAGCCCCGAATCAGCTCCGGCCGAGCACGAGCGCGAGCCGATGAGCTCGAAGCTCGCATGGCCCGCCGTCGACTCGATCTGGACATGGAGGCCAACCTCCACAACAGCCCGCCCACCATCGTCGGCGCCGCACTCATCATCCCCCAGGGCCTGCTCGACGAACTGCACGGCACCCCGCCCAACCCTGGCGACATCGCCGACAAGATGGAAACCGACCGCCGGGCAGTCGCCGCCGTCGTGAAGGCCGAGGTCGCCCTGGGACGTATCCCAGAGGTCCAGCCCCACAGCAACCCCGGCTTCGACATCGAATCGGTCGATCCCATGACCGGACTCCACTACTTCATCGAGGTCAAAGGCCACCTCCCGCAGACCCTCGAGATCAGCGTCAGTGCCCAGCAAGTGCAGAAGGCCAAGTCGAACCCCGACCGCTGGCGGCTCGCCGTCGCGTCCGTGCCGAACGAGCCCGACATCGAACCGACCGTCCGGTACCTCGTCGAACCGTTCAGAGACGTCACGCTCCACTTCGCCCAGACCAAGGTGCCGCTCAACGTCGCTAACCTTCTCAACATCGCTGGAGCCCCACAGTGAGCGAGGGAAGGGTGGCGCAGCTGAGAACGGTATTGCTGCAGGGTCAAGCCTTGATGAGGCCGGAGGCGTGCGAGCGTTTCGGCCTCTCGGGATCAAGCTTCCAATGGTTGATCCGGGCGATACGGGAGAACGGCGTGAAGCTCATCTATGAG
Organism: uncultured Dehalococcoidia bacterium; assembly: GCA_937864275.1. Classification (GTDB taxonomy): domain Bacteria; phylum Chloroflexota; class Dehalococcoidia; order Tepidiformales; family Tepidiformaceae; genus Amarobacter. The sequence continues at coordinate 683 of CALMIW010000042.1, read as the reverse complement.
GAAGAACGAGGCTGCAGGAACGTGAAGGTGCGACGCTGGAGAATGGACGGTTAGATGGTGAGTTCCCCTAAGCTCATCGAGGTAGCGCTGCCTCTTGTAGCTATCAACGAAGCAGCTGGCGCAGAGGGGTCGGTGGGGCAGAGGCCGCACCCGAAGAACGTTCACCGATGGTGGGCACGTCGTCCCCTTGCCGCTGCCCGTGCTGTGATCTGGGCGTCGCTTGTGGACGATCCTTCTGCCGATGAATCGCTTAGCCCGGCGGAGCAGGAGGTCGAACGGAACCGCCTGTTCGGAATCCTAGAGCGACTCGTTCAATTGGACAACGCGACGAATGCGGCGGTTCTGGACGAGGCGCGGGCAGAGATCGAGCGGTGCTTCCCAGACGGCCCGCCTCCTGTGCTTGATCCTTTCGGTGGTGGCGGTGCCATCCCTCTTGAAGCTCAGCGTTTGGGGCTGACTGCGCTGTCGGGCGATCTCAACCCTGTCGCCGTACTGGTTCAGAAGGCGATGGTTGAGATTCCTCCGCGCTTCGCTGGACGAGCCCCGGTTCACCCGGAGCTGCCGTCGGAGCTCGTCACATGGGAGCGAGCGCAGGGCTTAGCGGCAGACTTGGCCCACTACGGCTCGTGGCTCGAAGACCAGGCGCGGGATCGGATCGGCGGCATTTATCCGTCTCCCGTGTC
>CALMIW010000041.1 GCA_937864275.1 uncultured Dehalococcoidia bacterium | reverse complement strand
CCCGAGGCGAGACCGGGCCTCGACGCCGGCGCTTCCGCCATGTTCTCGAGTCCAGAGACGGAGGAACGTGCCCACTTCTAGGGCGAGCTTTGCGTGTTCGTTCGTAGGCATAGGCTTCTGCAACACGACTCCGTCGACGTATTCGAGGTAAGGCTTCTCCTCCGGGAGCGCGAGGTACTCCTCCGGGGTCATGCGGACGCCGTGGTACTTCGATTGCCACTTCGGGCGGGTCGGCGGTTTGATGCGGGGCTGCCGCGGCTGACGGATAGCCATGCCGCCAGTATACCGCTCGGGCCTGCCGCTTCGGCCGGCGCTTGTGCCCCTCCGGCGCCTGGCTTCCGCCCGTTCGGCCTTGCCTGCGCGCCCACCGCCCGGCAACGATTCGTGCCAACATACGCGCGGGGGTAGGCACATGAGCTTCCAGGAAGGGCCGGAAGTCAATTCCGCCCGCCGCGTCTTCGTCAGCTACATCGATAAGTCCCGCGAGTTGTACCTCGCCCAGGGCTACGGCAACCCCTACCGCTGGGCCTACAACTGCGAGGTCCCGTTCGTCGCGCTGCCGAAGCCGCTCGCCGAATGCCGCATCGCCGTCGTCACCACGTCTTCAATCGATGAAGGTCAGGAAGCCGTCGATCTCGCCGATCGCCCGCCGAAGCATTCCTACGCCTGGCCCTCGGACCCGGTCCCGGACCGCCTCTTCACTATGGACCTCTCCTGGGACAAAGAAGCCACGCACACCAACGATGTCGACTCGTTCCTGCCGCTCCGTCGCCTCCGCGAATACGAAGCCGAAGGCCGCGTGGGAAGCGTCTCGCAGCGGTTCTACGGCGTCCCCACCGAATACAGCCAGCGCAAGACGAACACCCTCGATGCGCCCGATGTCCTTCGCTTCTGCCGCGAAGACGGCGTCGATGTCGCGCTGCTCGTCGGCCTCTGACCGGTCTGCCACCAGTCCGTGAGTCTCACGGCACGTCACCTCGAATCGAACGGGATCCCCACGGTCGTCTTCGGCTCGGCCCGCGACATCGTCGAGCAGGCGGGCGTCCCCCCCTTTGTCTTCAGCGATTTCCCGCTCGGCAACCCATGTGGCATCCCCTACGACCGCGCCATGCAGCGCGCCATCCTCGGCATCGGCCTCGAACTGCTCGAATCGGCGCGCTTCCCTGCGACCACCGTGAAGACGCCGTTCGCCTGGCCCGATGACGCCTGGCGCCACAACTTCATGCGCGTGGATGAGTCGAACCGCGACGCCCTCCTCCGCGCCGGAGAGGAACGAAAGGCCCGCCAGGCAGCCCGCAAGGCGAACTTCGGCGGATAGCCCCCTTGCGCCGCAGGGGTACGGTTTCGATCCCCTTCGGGCGGTGCGCCCCTCTTGCCTCCGGGTGCATGCTGGAGTCCGCAGAAATCCTTCTGCGTGGAGGTCGCCATGCGCATCGTTGTCGCGCTCGATGGCAGCTTCCTGGCTGAGCACGCCCTGCAGGCGGTCGCGCCGCTCGCAGCCCAGCCCGGGAACGAATTGCTGCTCGTCGCCGTCCTGAACCCGAACAAGGTCCACGAGACCGCCGCCGAATGGGGGCACCGCGTCGCCAACGAGGTTGACACGGCTCGCCTCGCGATTCGCGGGGCCGTTGCCGAGCCGCCCCGGGCGATGATCGAAGACCGCGGCCAGGCCCTGGAAGCAGCGCGCATGGAAGCCGAAAACGGCATGCGTGATGCCGTCCAGCGCCGGCTGCCCGAGGGCTTCTCCGTGCCGGTCCACGTCGAGTGGGCCGAAGACCCGGCCGAAGCGATCGCAAAATTCGCCGAGGCCCAGAAGGCGGATCTCGTCGCTGTCGGCGCTCACGGGCGTTCCGGCGTGAAGCAGGTGCTCGTCGGCAGTGTCACCGCCGGCCTCGTCCGCCGCTCGCCCGTGCCGCTCATCGTTGTCGGCGAATCGATGCGGCCGCTCGGGGTTGCGCCAGCGAAAGCCTGAGCCCGGCGGCTAGCGTCCCGCCGGGCCGCCAGCCTCAGTTCTTCCGCACGCCGAGCACCACCTTCGTCCCCTCGAAGTCGGGCTCGGCGCGGAACACCCCCGCGGGCGGTTCGCCGCCGACGAGTTCCGTCGTCAGCGTCTCGCCCCGGATGTATTCGCCATGCGAGGCCACCACGCGCGCCACGTCCGCGTCGCCCGCCACCCAGGTCGTGATCCGGTCGGCCAGTTCGAAGCCGGCTTCCCGCCGCATGTCCTGGATGCGCCGCACCAGTTCGCGCGCCAGCCCTTCGTCCGCGAGTTCCGCGGTGATCGTCGTCGAGACGGCGACCGTGTATCCGGCTTCCTGCGCGGCGGCGAACCCCTCGGTGTCTTGCGCCTGGAGGAGGATGTCCTCCGGCTCCAGTTCCTTGCCCGCGACCGTGACGTTGCGGCTCCGGCGCACGGCCTCCGCGACCTCGGCCGGCGCCAACGCGGCGAGCCCGGCGCGGATCGCCGCCACTTCCGCGCCGTACTTCTTGCCCAGCACCGGCAGGTTCGGCTTCA
>CALMIW010000040.1 GCA_937864275.1 uncultured Dehalococcoidia bacterium | reverse complement strand
TGTCCCGACCCAGAAGGCGAAGCTGCGAACGGGGTGCTCGTGGGTCCAGCACGCACCGCGCCATCTGACGTCGTTCCGAGTCATCGGTGAACGGAGCGACGGAGGGCACGAGCGCAGCTCGGAGGCCTCGGCTTGACGGTCCCCGGTCACTTCCTCAGTCAAGCAGGGCGGCAAGCTCGGTGAGCGGCCAGATCCGGTCGGCTACGCCTGCGGCCATGGCGTGGGTGCGCTTGATGCCGGGCTGGCCCTCGGCCTTGATGGTGAGCGACTGGCCGGGCCGGGGTGGGCGCTGGTGCCTGTCCCAGAACGCCGGGTCCGTGACGGTTCGCGACCCACCTCCACCGGCACCTTCAGGACAGGGTCCAGTCGAGATCCTCTGCTGCTTGGGCCGAGCATCAAGTTCGACCATGCGGGCGGGGACCAGAATGGATGGGTGACCGACGACGCTCGATCTGCGGCGGCTCACGCGTCCGTGCGTGCCGTCGTCAACGAGCTCGATCCGATCGGTTTGCTCGCGGTGGGGGCACCGCCAGACGAGTACGACCTCGAGATTCCTGACCTTGTAGAGCTGGTGCTCTCCCCGAATCCAGTTACCGAAGACCTCGTCGATGAGGTGTGGCAGCGGTGGTTCGGCGACGCGACGCAGCTCACTGGCACTGAGCTGCTGGCCACGATGACTGAGGGCCTCCGCAAGGTGCAGTACGGATTCGCACTCCAAGCCGAGCTCCCCGAAGCGGCAGCGGGCGGCCAGCAGCAGAAGCGTCGAGTGTCGCAGCGGACACAGTTCATGTGGGACGAGCCTCAGGAGTTCGGGTGCGCCGATCTCGAACGATCCGGATGCGTGCCCTCCTTCACGTTCGCGGTTTTGGGTGCGCTCGTGGAGTTCGCGTACCGCGAGTACCAGTGGCAGAAGGAGAAGTGGCAGCGCAGGAAACGCCCCCCGCCAACAAGTTCGCACGGACAGCGATGACGTGACCTTCCCCCTACCGCCGGTTCCGCGGCGATTGGTCAGCCGCACGACTGGAGCGACCAGGCGCACGTAATGTGAACCTCGATTCTGAGCTAGCGACCGACTCGTGTGCTCGTGCCGGAGCTGTCTATTCGAAGGGGGCGGGCGTGGTACTGATCATCATCGGTATCGCGTTGATCATCTCGTCTGCGTTCTCGGGCGCGTGGCGGATCACAGAACTTGTGGTGCGGCGATGGGTTCGCCTCACCGCTCCGCTATCGACGGACATGTGGGCGGATTCATGGGGAATCGACCGGCAGGTGATGCGCAATCGGGTGGTTCAATGGTCCCGCTGGTTCTCCGTCGTGTCAGGCCTGTTCTTGGTGGCGGCAGGAGCCTCGCCCCTCCTGCGCACAAGCCGGTAGCACGAGATCGTCAGGTCGCGAGATGGCCGATTGCCCCGCGTGAGGTGCCCCCTACCGCCGGGCAGGTGGCGGGAGTTGGCTGGGATCTCCCGATTCAAGGAGATCCAACGATGCGCACCCTCACGCAACCCTCACTGGACCTAGTCGACGAAGCCCACGTTGCAGCAGCCGCTTACCTGGCCCGCTACAGCGGGCGCACCCTCGACGC
>CALMIW010000039.1 GCA_937864275.1 uncultured Dehalococcoidia bacterium | reverse complement strand
CAGCTGTTCGAAGGGGTCCTCGGGGATGCCTCCGAAGGCGCGCGCCGCCGCCCGCAGTCGTTCGGTGGTCGCGAGGATGCCCTGGGCCGTCCCGTCGTGGATGGCGATGCCGGCGATCTCGTCGCGCGGGGCATTCAGCACGATTTCGGCGTACATCCGGTTGAACCTGAGCCAGGTGTCCGCGGCGAACTCGGCGTCCCCGCTCTGTTCGGCAAGCCGTTCGCGGATCGCCGGCGTCATGCCGACGTTCAGGAGGGTGTCCATCATCCCCGGCATCGAAACGGGCGCCCCGGAGCGGACCGAGACGAGGAGCGGGTTCACCGGGTCGCCGAAGACGCGGCCGGTCTGGTGTCCCAGCCAGTCGAGCCGCTCCCGCAACTCGCTGTCCAGGCCGGCCGGCCAGCCGTCCGCCAGGTACTCGCGGCACACCGCGGTGGTCGCGACGAACCCCGGCGGTACCGGCAGCCCCAGGTCGCGCGCCATCACCGCCAGGCCCGCCGCCTTTCCGCCGAGCAGCACGGACGGGTCCATCCCCGGCGGCAGCGGGTCGGCGAAGCCGAAGAGCCGCGACGTCGGTCCTCTCATCAGGGTAGTGAAACGATCGTCACGGTGCCGGCGTCGCCGTTCACCGTCACTGTCGCGCCGTTCGGGATGCGCCGCGTCCCGTTCGTCACCGAGGGTACGCACGGGATGCCCAGTTCCCGGCTGACGATCATCGCGTGGCTCTGCGCCGCGCCCACATCGACCACGACGCCGCCGGCGGAGACGAATAGCGGCGTCCACGACGGGTCGGTGATCGGTGCGACGAGGATGTCGCCGGGCTCCAGTGCCGTCGGGTCGATGGGGTCCAGGATGACGCGTGCCACACCGGTGACCTGCCCCGGACACCCGGGGAAGCCAGCCAGGACGTCGCCCACCTTCACCGGTTCGATCGCCGTGGCGCCGCGAGCGGGCCACGTCGATGGGTCGGGCTGTTTGCCGTAGAACACGAAGGGCTCCTGGATGCCCGCATACACGGCCATCAGGTCGCGCCGCCGCGCGATCTCTCCCCGCAGCTTGAGCGGGTCGGCGAGCCAGGCGTCCATCTCGTTGTCCTTCACGAGCCCGAAGTCGGCGACTTCATCGCAGAGCCCCTGGTCGATGAATCGCTTGCCGATCAGGTGCATCGCCATGCGCGCCTCCTGGATGAGCTTCACGTTGTTCGTCTTCGTGCGTTCGCGGCCGGCCTGGAACAGCGTCGCCGCGCGCGCTGCCGCCTGGAACATGCCCAGCGTCTCCGGGTCGCCGGCCAGCATCGCCGAGATCTCGCCGTAGACGCGCTCGCGCTCTTCGGCCATGTGCTTGTTGCGCAGTTCGGGCGAAGCCTCCGCCGGTGCGAGGCGCATACGGTCGATTGCCGCAAGCGCCAGTTCGGGGCGCGTCTCCCAGGTGTTGCTGCGGATCTCCCACTCGTTGGGCCCGCGCGAACCGTAGTCCTTGATGAACCGCTGGAACTGCTCGCGGAAGGCTGCGCTCGCCGGGCCGAGCGCTTCCAGCCGCGCCGGGAGGCCTGTGACGCCCTGGGCGAACGCCGCCGTCAGTGCCGGGTCCGCCGCCACCATCCGGCCGAGCTTCCACATCGCCATGGAGGGCGCCGCCGATTCCACGTCGCCCACGCCGGAGATCAGGCGCATCGCATCCTCCGGCCGTCCGATGGCGGCGCAGATCTGGCTGAGCGCCCCGACCGGGACCGTGCTGACGAAAGTGATGAAGATGTGTTCGCTGAAGAAGCGGCGCAGGTGGGTGGTGTAGAGGTTCCGGGAGTACTTCCAGAGTTCCTGGTTGGACATCGCCTCCAGGTTCGGGCGCGCCGCCCTGATGGAATCCACCAGGGTTTCCGATTCGGCCGGGATGTCCAGCTTGTCGGCGGTCATCGCCCACTGGAAGACTTCGCCGATCGCGGCCGTACGCTCCTCGTTCTGGTCGCCCGGGGCCACCTCGTACGGGGGAATCCCCGGCTGCGCCCCGAAGAACAGGTCGTCCATCATCTGGGCGGTGAGCCCCGGCGCCCGCTCGCCCAGGATCCGCGTCACCGAAGCGTTCAGGTAGCAGTAGCCTCCGAACACGCCGAGCGTCTCCATCTGGCCCGGCGCGAACTCGTCATGCGTGAACCCGCCCATCCGCACGAGCGCGTCGCGCCATGCGCCTTCCGTCTGCTCCTCCATGAACGTCGTAAATGTCAGCGGGGCGACGGGGTCCGGGAACACCTCGCCGACGTTTGCTCGCGTCCAGAGCGGGTACCGTTCGCTGGGGTTGCTACCGACGATCCATGGTTCCAAGGTGCGGCCTCCGGGGGGTTGGGGAACTTCGAAGTCGCGAGCTTACACCACCGTGAATTTCAGCCATAGACGGCGTGAATGTGACCGCTGCGGGACCGATGCCGAATCGCGAAATTCGGCCGTCTGGGTACACTGGCTGCATGCCTCACCACCAACGGCCCGGCTCCCGATGACGACCCTCGCCCTCGAAGCGCTCGCCCGCCTGCGCGACGGCAACGCTCGCTACGCCAGCGACGTCCGCAGCCTCGAATCGATGGTCAGCCACACGCGGCGCGGCGCGCTTGCCGCTGCCCAGTCGCCTTTCGCCATCATCCTCGGCTGTTCCGATTCCCGCGTGCCGGCCGAGGTCGTGTTCGACCAGGGGCTCGGCGACCTCTTCGTCATCCGCGTCGCCGGGAACATCGTTGCGCCCTCCCAGGTCGGCAGCGTCGAATTCGCCGCGGACCGCTTCGGAACACGCCTCGTCGTCGTCATGGGCCATTCGGGCTGTGGCGCGATCACTGCCACCCTCGAAGTCCTCCGCGAACCCACCGAGCAATCCAGCCACATCCGCTCGATCACCGACCGGGTGCGGCCCTCCGTCGAGCCGCTCCTCGAACCGGACATGCCCAGGCTGGAAGAAGCGACGCTCATCGACAAGGCGGTGCGCGCCAATGTCCGCGCCTCCTGTAACCAGCTCCGCCACGGCTCCGCTCTCCTCGAACAGCTCATTTCCAGCGACAGCCTCCTGGTCGTCGGCGCCGAGTACTCGCTCGAGACCGGCCTGGTCGATTTCTTCGATGGTGTGCCGCGCGAGTAGACTGCGCCCATGCCCTACCTCGAACGCCCCGGCGCCCGCCTCTACTACGAGGTCGCCGGGGCCGGCCCTCCGCTTGTTTTCGCTCACGGCCTCGGCGGCAACCACATCAGCTGGTGGCAGCAGGTGCCC
>CALMIW010000038.1 GCA_937864275.1 uncultured Dehalococcoidia bacterium | reverse complement strand
CTTCCCTCCCAAGCGGGCACGACGCATGGGTGGTCGGCGATGAGCCGGCTGTAGTCGTCGACTGGTATGGCGCGACTGACTACGCAAAACAGTAGCGGCTACGGCGAGAGCATCGTGGCCAGTTCCGCCGGTGTCCTCGCCGGCATCAGGCACATCATGTTCTCGCACACGTAGGCGAGTACCTCGTCGGAGGTGGGTTCGCGGCCTTCGAACATGGGCAGGCCGTCGGCATCCGGCGTCGGGGCGATCGCCGTCCAAGGCAGGTACCGCGCAGCGGCGGCGTCTTCGAATGCGACGCGACGTTCCGGTGGCCCGACGATGACAAGTTCGCGGCTGGGCGAGGCCAGGAACTCGATGGCCTGGAGGATCGTCCCGAACCCGGTCACGGCCCGGAGGAGGTGGTCGGCGACCTGGGCCGCCACTTCTTCGGCGTACGCCTCCCAGTCGCTGCGGCTGTAGTAGCGCCCCAACCACAGGCCGAGGAGAGCGGCGGCCCCGTTGCCGGATGGCGTCGCGGCATCGAAGAACGGTTTCTGGCGCAGGAGGAGCGACTCGCCGTCGGAAGGCGTTTCGAAGAATCCCCCGCGCTCAGCGTCGCGGAAGCGCGAAAGGACCGACTCCCACAGTTCTCTCGCCCATTCGAGCAGGGCCGTGTCGCCGGTGAGCTTGAACAGTTCCACCAGCCCAAGCCCCACGTAGGTGTAGTCCTCGAGCAACCCCTCGACCCTCGCCTGGCCGGCCTTCCACGTATGGAGCAGACGGCCATCGCGCCAGACGGAGGCTCGGAGGAACGCGGCAAGTTCGGCCGCGGCGACCTGGTAGCGGATGTCGCCAAGCACCCGCCCGGCTTCAGCGAACGCTGCGAGGGCGAGCCCGTTCCAACTCGCCAGGATTTTGTCGTCGAGGCCGGGACGGACTCGGCCTCGACGCACGGCGAGTAACCGCGACGCCACTGCCTCGACTCGTTCGAGGACGGCCTCGGGCTCAAGGCTGAAGCGTGTGGCCAGGTCCTCCAGGTGGGCGCGCGCGCTGAGGACGTTCCGCCCGGTGAGTTCCGGGTGGTGCGGGTCGCGGAAGTTGCCGTCCCGGGTGACTCCGTACCAGGCCATCGCCAACCGGGCATCGTCTCCGGCACCTTCGCCAATCTCGTCGGCAGTCCAGACGTAGTACTTGCCCTCGATACCCTCGCTGTCGGCATCGAGGGCCGAATGGAAACCGCCCTCCGGGTCGCGCAGCTCTTCGAGCAGGAAATCGAGCGTCTCCCGGACGATCCTTGCGAACCCGTCGTCTCCGGTGACCTGGTAGGCGTTCAGGTAGACGCGCGCCAGCTGAACGTTGTCGTAGAGCATCTTTTCGAAGTGGGGCACCATCCACTCGCCGTCGACGCTGTAGCGGGAGAACCCGCCGCCCAGCTGGTCGTACATGCCGCCGGTAGCCATCGCGCGGAGGGTGTGGACCACCATGTCCAGCGCCGACTGGCCGATCTCCGAATCCTTCTCGCGCGAGTGGACGGAGAGGAGGAATGCGAGGTTGGACGGACTGGGGAACTTGGGCGCCATGCCGAAACCGCCCCACTCCGCGTCGAACAGCTCGCCGAAGAGTTCGACCGCGCGGTTCGTCGTCTCGGGCGAAGGGTCTTCGCCGGCGCCCGGGACGCGCAACGCCGCCTGCTGGAGGTGCTCGGAGATCTTCTCGGCGGAAGCCATCACTTCTTCCCGGGACGAGGTCCACTTCTCATGAAGAAAGGTCAGCAGCCGGCCGAAACCGGGCCGTCCATGGCCGTCGTCGGGTGGGAAGTACGTGCCTGCGTAGAACGGCCGCCCGTCCGGAGCCATGAACACGGTCATCGGCCAGCCGCCGGAGCCCGTGAGCGCCTGCAGCGCCGACATGTAGACGCTGTCGACGTCGGGCCGCTCCTCACGGTCGACCTTGATGTTCACGTAGTACTCGTTCATCAGGGCGGCGGTCGCCGGGTCCTCGAACGACTCGTGCGCCATCACGTGGCACCAGTGGCAGGAGCTATAGCCTACGGAGAGCAGGATCGGCTTGTCTTCCGCCTTCGCCCTGGCGAAGGCTTCATCCCCCCAGGGGTACCAGTCAACGGGATTCTCGGCGTGTTGGAGAAGATAGGGGCTGGTCTCGTTCGCGAGGCGGTTCGGCATCGTTCGAGCGTACAACACGGCGCGCGGCCATTGTCTTTCGAACATGTGTTCGCTATGCTCCGCGCCCTATGAATCGCGACGCCATCTCTGAACTCTTCGACTACACGGGCTGGGCATGGGAGCGCATCGCCCGCGTCATCGACCAACAGCCTCCCGATGTCTACGCGAAGGCGGTTGCCGGCTCAGGCTGGCCGTCGATCGCCGCCTGTCTCACCCACTTCGTCGCATCGTACGACGGGTGGATCAACATGGACTGGGGCCAGATCCAGGCCGGAGACATGAGCTACCCGGCGGAGTGGCCGGAGCCCGTGAACGACTGGAACCAGATGCGCGCCTACTACCTCCGTGTGAGGGAGAGCTTTCGACGAGCCCTGAACGTTCCGGATGAGGTGCTCTACGAGAAGCGGCTGTACAACCTGGAGTCGATTCCGGAACAGATGAGCCGTGCGGACATCCTGGCGAACCTCGTCATCCACGAACGCGGCCACCACGGCGACCTGAACACGCTCTTCCACCAGCTCGGTATTCGCAGCTACTTCATCGACTTCCGCTTCTTCCGGACGCTGCCCAACGAATTCCTGTTGGACGAAGGTTAGGCCGCACTGCATCTGCCATCGACAAGCTTCGGGACACGACTCAGAATCCGTGCATGTCCGCTGACCTTGTCATCCGCAACGCCCGCATCATCGATGGCTCCGGCTCCGCCGGGTTCATGGCCGACGTAGCCGTGACTGGCGACCGCATCTCCGCGGTGGGTACCGCGGGGACGGGAGCGCGGGAAGTCGACGCGAAGGGGCAGGTCCTCTGCCCGGGCTTTGTCGACACCCATTCGCACGACGACGGCGCCTTTCTGCGCTACCCGGACATGGGCTTCAAGCTCGCCCAGGGCGTCACGACGGACATCAGCGGGAATTGCGGCTTCAGCACCATCCCGAACGAGCCCGGACGCGACTACATGCCGGGTGACATCTCCGGCCCGGGCGCGGAGTGGACGGACCTCGACAGCTACTTCGAGGCCTGCCTCGCGAAGAAGCCGGCAATCAACAACGCCATGCTTGTGGGGCACAACCGGGTGCGCGCCCAT
>CALMIW010000037.1 GCA_937864275.1 uncultured Dehalococcoidia bacterium | reverse complement strand
TTCCGCCCGGAGCGAGGCCTGAAGGCCGGCGTACAGCAGCAACACATAGAGCAGGGCGACGCCGAAGGCACCGGCAAGGCCGAGTTCCTCGGCGACAGCGCTGAAGACATAATCCGTGGCGGCGGCAGGAATCGTCTCGGGCTGCCCGAGGCCGAGACCTTGGCCCGTGATGCCGCCGGCCTGGATGGCATAGGTGGCCTGCATCGCCTGGTATCCGGTGCCCGCGGGATCGTCACCGGGGTTCAGCCATGCGTCGACTCGGACCTGGGCGTGGTCGAAGGCGAAGTACCCCGCCAGGCCGGTGACCGCGAGAAGCGCGACGCCGCCCGCAAGGTAGCGTGCGCGTCCGGTGGAGACGTAGAGCATGCTCACGGCCAGGAGGACGAGGAGTGCGATGGAGCCCAGGTCCTTCAGCAGCGCCAGGGCGGCGATGGTTGCCAGCAGAAGGGCCACGAGCGGGACCAGGTAGGGGAGGCTCGAGTAGGTGCGGTTTCCGAGTTTGATAGCGGGAGCGGCGAGGACCGCGCCGCGTTCGGCGAGGAACCCCGCGAGAAACAGCACGAGCAGAAGCTTGATGAGTTCCGTGGTCTGGATGCTCTGTCCGGCGACGTTCACCCAGAGCCGCGCGCCATTGATGGTGGTGCCGAAGACGCCTGTGAAGACCAGCAGCGCCAGCGCGAGGGCGCCGGAGGTGTAGGTGTAGCGGCGCAAGAGGTCGTGCCGAGTCCCGAGGTAGGCGAAGACGGCGAAAGCAAGCACGCCGATTGAGATCCAGTTCGCCTGGTCCTGGGCGGAGTCGGGAGCGAGCCGGAGGACGAATGCCAGCCCGGCGCTGGTAAGGAAACAGCAAATTGCGTAGGCGTTGGCCGGGGCCCGGGGCGCAATCAGGCGAAGGGCGACGTTGCCGGCGAGCGCGGAGAGCACGAACTGCGATACGATCCGGGTTGTGGCAGCAGGAATCTCAACCGGAGCGGCCCCCAGGGAACGCCAGGCGAGCGCGATGAAGGCAAATGCCCCGGCGAGCAGAAAGAGTTCGGTGTTGCGTTCGCGGGCCAGCAGATCACGGGGTGTCACGCTTCGTTGAACGCCTCCGACGTTATCGACGGACGATACCGGCTCGAGCGCTTGCTCGGAACAGGCGGCATGGCGGAAGTGTGGCTGGCGGAAGACCAGCGCCTGAGGCGGTGGGTCGCCGTGAAGGTGCTGCACGCGCAGTTTTCGGCGCCAGACTCCGAGATGGTGGCGGCGTTCGAGCGCGAGGCGACGGTCATCGCCCGGATGCAGCACCAGAACATCGTCGGCGTGTATGACGCTGGCGCCTACGAGGGCCGACGCTACATCGTCATGGAGTATGTCCACGGATACTCGCTGCGGCAACTGATCGAGACCCAGGGACGGATGACCGAAGCCGAAGCGATCCGCTACGGCGCCCAGGTAGCGTCGGCGCTGCAGTACGCGCACGGCCAGGGTGTCATCCACTGTGACATCAAGCCCGAGAACGTGCTCGTGAACGAGGCCGGCATCGCCAAGGTGGCCGACTTCGGGGTGGCCGAGACCCTGACGAGGACGATGGCCCCCGGGCAGGCGCAGGACCTGCTGGGCACGATTGCCTACCTTGCGCCGGAGATCATTGAGGGCTCGAACCCGTCGCCATCCTCGGACATCTACTCGCTTGGGCTGACCATCTTCGAACTGGTCGCCGGCCGGCCGCCGTTTTCGGGCGCGACGGCGGGGGCCTCGCTCGGGCAGCGGTTGGCCACCCCGGCGCCGCTCCTGCGAACATTCGCCCGGGGGGCCTCGGCGGAACTCGAAACCGTGCTGGCGCGGGCGCTCGCGCTTTCGCCGGCAGACCGGTTCCCCAACGCGGCATCCTTCGCCACGGCGCTTCAGCGGGTACCGCTGAACGCTGCGTCCACCACGGCGCCGATCGCCGCCCCGCCAGGGCGGCCGCCCCAGATCTCCAGGCGGCAGAACACCGCGCGCGTGAGCCGTGCGCCTGCGCCGGTCAAAGGTGGGCCGAGCGCGGCCGCGATCCTCGCGGCTGTCGGCGTCGTGTCCGGCGCACTCGTCGTCGGCGTGGCGGCGGCGTTGATCCTCTCGCGAGGCGGCGGAGGGAACGGAGAGGGGCCGGGGCCATCCCCTACCGC
>CALMIW010000036.1 GCA_937864275.1 uncultured Dehalococcoidia bacterium | reverse complement strand
GCGGTGGCGGGTGCGGGCTCTGATCGGCCCAACGCCGGCGCCCTGGGCGGCGGAACGCTCCGTCACCATCGCAGGGGCCGGGATCGGCTAAACCCACGGGCCGCGGTTTACCCGGCCCGCTCGAGATTCCCCGTGCCGAGATCCACCATTTCGGAAGGAATCGCCTCGCCGAAGTCCACCGTGCGTTCGCTCCGCCACGCCTGCCCATCCCCACTAACCACCGTGACCGTCCGCGTTTCGGGGTCCACGAACCAGGCTTCGCGCACGCCGTGCTTCCCGTAGGCCGCGAACTTCGCCTCGTTGTCGAACGCGGCAGTTGCCGTCGAGACCACCTCGACCGCCAGGTCGGGCGCGCCACGCACGAACCGGCCGGCGAGGTGGGTGCGCCCGGGGGCCAGGTAGAGGACGTCGGGCTCGATGACGGTAGTGTCCGCAAGCCAGCAAGGGCGCTGCACGAAGACCTTTCCGCCACGCTCCCGCGCCCAGGCGGCCAGTGCTTCCGCGAGCGCCAGCAACAGGTCTTCGTGCTGGTCAGTCGGTGGCGGCGAGACGTACAGCAGCCCGTCGATCAGGTTTTGCGGCTGCGAGCTTTCGGCCAGGGTGAAGTACAGCTCCGCCGTCATCCCTGTCTGAATGACGACAGGCTGCGCATCGGCGATGCGGGAGTCGGAGTATCTGGGCTCAGGCACGCGGCGATTTTACTCGCGCTGTCCACCGGCATTGGCACGGCCAGCCGCCCGACTGACAAGCGAACTCAATTCGGCTACCCTCCATCAATCGGCCCACCCCGCGGCCGCGTGGAGGTCACATGGCGTTGCGATACCGGTACTCGATGTGGGACGGCACCCAGGAAGTCCCCGCGCTCGAGGCGAACGACATCCTCGACAACCTGACCGATGACCTCATGAACTTCGGCGACCTGCAGCATGCGCTGCGCAACCTGCTGCAGCGCGGCATGCGCAACCCGCAGGGCGACCGCATGCAGGGCCTCCGCGACCTCCTCCAGCAGCTCCGCCAGCAGCGCCGGCAGCAGCTCGATCGCTTCGACCTGTCATCGGTCTTCGACGACCTGAAGCGCCAGCTCGAAGAGATCGTGAACCTCGAGCAAGGCACGCTTGACCGGCGGCCCGACGAGGCGAACGGCCAGAATGGTCAGCAGGGGGAACAGGGCCAGCAACCCCAGGGCCAGCAGCCGCAGGGCCAACAGGGTCAGCCCCAGGCCGGCCAGCAGGGTCAGCAGCAGCCCGGCTCCCAGCAGCAAGGCGGTGAGCAGGGCGGCCAGCAACAGCAAGGCGGGCAGCAGCAGGGCGGCAACGAAACGCCCTCCGAGTTCGCCGACATGCTCCGCAACATCGCGAACAAGAAGAAGCAGTTCCTCGAGCAGCTCCCCGAGGACGTCGCCGGGCAGGTGAAGGAGCTCCAGAACTACGAGTTCATGGACCCCGAGGCCCAGGAGAAGTTCAACGAGCTCCTCGAGTCCCTGAAGAAGGCCATGATGGATACCTTCTTCAAGGATATGTACAACCAGATCGCCAACATGTCGCCGGAAGACCTCCAGCGCATGAAGGACATGGTCAAAGACCTGAACAAGATGCTTCAGGACAAGATGGCCGGCAAAGAGCCGAACTTCGACGAGTTCATGCAGCAGTACGGCGACCTCTTCGGCGACAACCCGCCGCAGTCGCTGGACGAGCTCATCGCCCAGATGCAGCACCAGATGGGCCAGATGCAGTCGCTCCTCGATTCGCTCCCGGGCGACATGCGCCAGCAACTGCAGGACCTCCTCGGCGACAAGATCGGG
The DNA here is from genome assembly GCA_937864275.1 of uncultured Dehalococcoidia bacterium. Taxonomy (GTDB): domain Bacteria; phylum Chloroflexota; class Dehalococcoidia; order Tepidiformales; family Tepidiformaceae; genus Amarobacter. The sequence goes on along the minus strand of CALMIW010000036.1, from coordinate 4,552 downwards.
GATTCGGAACTGCAGCAGTCGCTCAGCGAGCTCGGCCAGAACCTCGAGTACCTCTACCCGATGCGCGACCTCCGCAACCAGTACCCCTTCCGCGGCGAAGAGGAGATCGACCTCCAATCGGCCATGAACCTGATGGACCAGATGCAGTCGATCGACGAGCTCGAACGCCAGCTGGAGCGCACGCAGTACGGCGGCGAGATCGACGACATCGACGCCGACAAGCTCGAAGAGCTCCTCGGCCCGGAGGCGCGCGAGACGCTCGACCAGCTCAAGCAGTTCCTCGAGGTCCTCGAAGACGCCGGGTACATCCGGAAGAAGGGGAACCAGTACGAACTGACCCCGCGCGGGACGCGCAAGATCGGCCAGCGCGCGCTCGTCGAGATCTACCAGTCGCTCAAGGCCGACTCGTTCGGGAAGCACGAAGTGCGCGAGAGCGGCTCTGGTGGCGAGCGCACCGACAGCACCAAGAAGTACGAATTCGGCGACCCGTTCTTCCTGGACATCCAGAAGACGATCATGAACTCGATGTACCGGGAAGGCCCGGGCACGCCGATCAAGCTCAAGCCCGACGACTTCGAAGTCGAGCGGACGGAGTTGCTCACCCAGACGGCGACCGTGATCATGCTCGACCTGAGCTGGTCGATGGCGCTGCGCGGGAGCTTCCAGGCGGCCAAGAAAGTCGCCCTCGCGCTGAACAACCTCATCTCATCGCAGTACCAGCGCGACAGCCTCTACATCATCGGCTTCAGCGCGTACGCCCGGGAACTGAAGGCGGAAGAGCTGCCGTACGTCCGCTGGGACGAGTCGGTGCTGGGCACGAACATGCACCACGCCCTGATGATCGCCCAGAAGCTGCTCGCCAAGCACACGCAGGGCACGCGCCAGATCATCATGATCTCCGACGGCGAGCCGACCGCTCACCTGGAGAAGGGACGTAGCTACTTCGCCTATCCGCCGAGCCCGATCACGATCCGCGAGACGCTCAAAGAAGTGAAGCGCTGCACCACCAAGAACATCACGATCAACACCTTCATGCTGGACCGCAACTACTACCTGAAGGAGTTCGTGAACCAGGTGGCGCGCATCAACAAGGGCCGCGTCTTCTACACCACGCCCGACAAACTCGGCGAGTACATCCTCGTGGACTACGTCGCGCAGAAGCGGAAGAAGCTGGCCGGCATCGGGGGGTAGGGCTCTGGCCCTGTTCTGGTAAACTGCCCTCCGTGAAGACTCAGGAAGAACTCTGGGCCGAGTACGAGCGCCTCAAGGAGGCAGAGGACTGGGAGGCTGCTCTCAAACTGCTGGACCTCATTGAGCCGGTCAGTGATGAAGAGTGGTTACGCCGCCTGCGCGAGGCGCCGATGGATGACGAACCGGTATCCGCCAGGCAGCGCAAAGACCTCGACGAGTTCCACGCGCTCCTCGGGCGCCACGCCGCTCAGCGCGCGGGATGAGGCGAGAGGTTCTTTGGACCCAGGCGGCCGTTGAGCAGCTCGCTCAGCTCGCGAGCCGCAACTCCCGGCAGTCCACTCGCATCCTGGTCGCCGTCCGAGAATTCGGGCGTGTCAGCCGGGGCGACCTCAAGAAGCTAACTGGCAGCGAGGAATGGCGTCTGCGGGCGGGCGACTGGCGAGTCATCCTCGTTCTGGAGAGCGAGCGGGCGTACGTGTTTCGGATCAGTGACCGTCAGGACGCGTACTAATCGACAACTAGGGCAGTGCCGTCCCAGCTGGGACCCCCACCACCGTGCCCGCCATCATTCGATACGTGCCGGTCGGTAGCTCCTTCCGGAAGATCTCGCGCCAGGTGTTGGGCGCGCCGTGAACCGGATCGGATGCGACGGAATTCCCCGCCCTGTCCAACACGGTCGCGGAGGTCGGGTCCTGCGACGCGCCGGTGTAGGCCACGATGGTTTGTGCTGATCCGCGAATCTCGAACTCAATCTCACCCCTCCCGAAGGCGTTCGTGGCGAATTCGAGGTGCTCGTCGTCAGCCGAGTACTGCGCCGTCCCGCGCTGGCCCCAGGAGTAGAGCAACGTTCCGTCCAGCTCCTGCACACGGAGGCCCCGCAGCGGCGGTAGTCCGTTGGCCGAATTCTTGTCCTGGACAGCCGGCGCTGGGACGGGCGGGTCCGGCAGCGTGACCAGCGTCGTGGATCCGGGGAGCAGGTCGACCTCAACGGTGAGGACCTCACTGTCGAGGCTCATGGCTGCGGGCACCATGTCGATGAAGCGGAACATGTAGTAGTTGACGGAGAGGTCGTTGAGCACAGCCGGGTCGCACGGGCTTGAGGCCGGGATCAGGGGCTGAGCACTGCCGTTTTGCTGCACGCCGCTCAGAGCCGTGCTTTCGATGTTGCCGCTGACGGCCCGCGGGATGATCTGGTACACCTTCGCGAGGTAGTAGGCGAAGTACGGCGGTCCTGGGCGTTCGGAAACGTTCGGGCTTTGGCCCGGTGCCAACGGGCCGGCGAACCTCGGATTCGTGAACGCTTGTGCCATTTCAGCGATCGTCGGCCTCCGGAAGGTGCTCGTCCCGCAGGTTCGGAAGACCACTGGGCCAGTCCACTCGGGGGCGCCGACAGTCGCATCCGCGGGCGTGCTTGATAGTTGTGGAGACGGTGTGGCCGGTTCTCCAGTGGCTTCATCACCCCCACCGAGGACTACGAGGAGGACGGCGCCAGCGCCGATCGAGCCGGCGATGCTTGCCGCTGCCAGTCTCCACGCCGCACCGCCGGACAACCGGGCCGCCCGTGAAGCGACGCGCCGGATGCGCGAGGGACGCGACAGCCAGAGACCGACCGCCTCCTCGCGAGTGTCGCACCCGAGCTTCGCCATGATCTCCCGAAGGTGCCATTTTGCGCCGTCCAGGCTGATGCCAAGCTCCTGTGCGATTTCGAAGTTCGTCTTCCCTCGAGCGACGAGTTCGAGCACCCTCTGCTGCCGCCCTGTCAGGTCCTCCGTTCGGCGCCACGATTCCGCCATGCGTGAAGCATGCTCTCGGAAGAGCGCCCTGTCCCTACACCATTCCCGTCATTCTAAATCGTGTTGGGGGTCCTCACCGCAGCGCCCAGCAGAACGCCCGCCTCAGCGCTTCCTCGCTGACCATCTCTCGCCGCGCCAACTGGTTCACCAACAGCACTGCCCGGTTCGCAACGGCGCCAAACCAAACCCAGGCCATCGCGGGGATACGCTGCCGCGTGGATGGCACGTACGCGCCCAAATACCGAACCATCAACCGGGGTAACTCCCCTGCTTTCGGCCCCTTCCAGGCCGTGTGCGTGCTCCCGGCGTAGAAGCGCTTCAGGCACCGTGTTTCCGGCACGAATTCGAACCGGCCAACCAGGGCGACGCCAAACAGCCAGCAGACATCGGCGTACGCGTCGCCGGTCGTGTGGGGTAACCACAGGTCTGCCTCGATGATTCGCCGCCGCCGAAAGGCGCCGCGCATCGCGACGCCGATGTTCCAACCGTAGAACATGCGAAGAGCCGCCCGCGCCGTCCATTTCTGGTTCGAAGAGAACGGCGGATCGGGCCAGATCTTGTACGGGGTCCCGTCGTGGGTCTTCGTGTCGCAGGGCCCGAAGGCGAGGATCGCGTCCGGCCGGGCCTCCAGGCACTCCACGAGCGCTCCAACGTAGCCCGGCGGATACGAGTCGTCATGCGGCATCCAGATGAAGTACTCTCCCGAACCTTCGGCAAGCAGCAGGTTGTAGTTCGCCACCCATCCCACCTCGTCTCGCGCGGTGATGAATCGAATCCGGGAGTCGTCGGCAAACAGCACACGCAACTGCTCCACCGTGTCATCCGCGAGGTGGCGGTCGCTGACCAGGATCTCGAGGTTCGGGTAATCCAGGTTGCGGATGTTCTCCGTGATGACTTCCAGGAACCGCCGCGAGCGATAGAGCGGGATGGCAACGGTGACCAGCGGTGGCGTCGAAGCGGCCTTCGTAACGCGAGCGCGTCGAGCAACTGGCTGGCGAACAGTGGGGCGCAGGTGAACTTCCCTGTGTCGATCGAGAAGTACCCGTCCTGCGCGTGGACCCCCACCGCGTACCGTTCGTGCAGTTCGCTGTCCGGGTCGTCCACATCCACGTGGGGGCGTCCCCATGAGAAGATCACCCCCGCATCGACATGCGTGACGGTCGAAGCGGCGATGCCCGGGACGATCCGGTCCAACGCCGCAAGCGTTTCGCTCGCGACCCGCTCAGCCGTAGCGGGGTCGGGCCGGCCGGCACAGGCGTCGGCCCAGGCCGCCGGCGGGGCGAGTTCGTCCGACCACCCCTGGAGGCAAGCCGGATACCAGCTCAGATAGGATGTGGCACCCCGGTACGTCGCGATGTCGCCGTAACGCCCGAGTACAAATGTGAGCGAAGGCAACCCGGCGAGCTGTTTGGGCAAATCGCCCAGCACCCGGTACTTGAGGCGATAAACCCACGGGCGCTCCGGCCGCAGTCCCATCGCCTGATCCAGGGTCAGGCGCCCGCCCCAGAGGCAGTTCACCACGATGTCGGCCCGCTCTTCCCACGCGTCGCCCGAAGTGGTTAGGCCGC
>CALMIW010000035.1 GCA_937864275.1 uncultured Dehalococcoidia bacterium | reverse complement strand
GGCGACCACCGAGATCTACACTCTTTCCCTACACGACGCTCTTCCGATCTACTCGTCCCCTTCGAAAAGATCGACCACCTGGAAGTCACCATCGAAGGCGACCAGCCAGACCGCTGGCACGACAACGTCGACGACCTGCGCCAGTTCGCGCTCGTGCTGGTGAAGCCCAGCGGTAAGCGGCTCATCCTCGCCCAGGTGCCCGTGCCCGCCTACGGACAGGCCGACGGCATGGACCGCACGCTCGCGGTGGGACAGGCCGTCGCCCGGCTGGTAGGGTCCAGGGTGGTCATCCCCGAAGGTTGGGAGATGATCGAAATCGAAACGAGCACGGGCGAGCCGGTACAGAAGCCCGCCGCGCCGGCGAAAGGGAAGGCCCGTGGCCGACGACGCTAAGGAACTCCTGAGGAATGCCCGGACGGTGGCGGTGGTTGGCCTGGATTCGAGGACGGACCGTGTCGCCTACCGCATCGCCAGGTACCTGAAGGACCATGGCTACCGCGTTATCCCCGTGCACCGCGGCCAGTTCCCGGCGGACGAGGTCCTCGGCGAGAAGGCCTATGAAACGCTCCGGGACGTGCCGGAGCCGATTGACCTCGTTGATGTGTTCGTCCGCTCGGAACAGACCGGTCCCATCATCGACGACGCGATCGCCGTGGGGGCGAAGGGCGTCTGGCTGCAGGTCGGCATCACCAACCGCGAAGGCATCGAACGGGCGCGCGAGGCCGGCCTGGTCGCCACCCAGGACCGCTGCACGATGGTCGTCCACCGCGACGAGCTGGGCTAGCTTCGGGAATTCACCGCGCGGATATGGTGATCTGTAGTTCGGGAGCCGATTGTTAGTGCATGAGTCCTCAGGGCGGCGCTTGGCTCGACATCTCTCCTTCTGATCCAGACGTGGCCGCGTGGTGGCAGCACGTGTCGCGGCGCGACGCACCTGTTGCTTACTGGCTCCGGGTGGCGCTGCCGGCGGCGCTCTTCTCCCCGATCCTGGTCCATGCAGCGCTCAACGAGAGCATCGCCCACACGATTCTGACGCTGGTGCTCGGAGTCGCTGCATGCCTGGCGTCGGTATTCCTGATGCCGATCTACCGCCAGTGGCGATGGACCTCCCAGCTGGGAGCGTCGCCGTCGCCTTCTATGCGGTTGACTGTCGATGGGCGGGGCCTTCGCGTGGTGAGCCCCCAGCGGCAACGGGAGCTTGCGTGGGGGATCGTTTCGAGAATTGACTGTTCGTGGGGCCGCATTTTCGTCGAGGCGCCGCCGCAGGACCCGGTGATCATCCCCGGTTCTACGTTTGTTCAAGACCCGGCGAGGGAAGCATTCCTTCGATTTCTGCGGGACTTCTGGGCCCGCTCGCCGCGCGAACTCCCGGCTGTGGAGGCGCCCCCGACCGCCGTCGCCATCGCTGCTGTGGATGCGGCGGAGGAGGCCGCACAGATTGCGGACCGATCCGGGGCGAACGGGGCGACCGCGACCCGCCTGGCGATGATGGCGGTCTGCGCCTTTGGCGCATGGGTCTTCTGGCCGTGGTGGCAGGATGTAAGGTCGCTCTTCTTCGGCCTCGCCTGCTCCTGGTCACTTGTGGACATGGTCTTCCAAACGAAGTTGACGCGAGCCTCGGCAAAGAAGGCCCTCGAACGGTACCGCGAACAGGCGGCAGGTCCGGACGGCCCTTCATATGTCTGGTTCGAAGATGGCTGGTTCGTCCTGGCATGCCCCGGAGTGATCGATCGGTTTGCATGGTCGGCGATGGGCGAGGTGGTTGTTTCCGATCGGATGGTGACGGTCTTCGCCGCCTCCACCGCAGCGGTTTCCATCCCGAGCAGTTCGTTTTCCGACGCCGCGGCGTTCGGCAGGTTCGTGCAGGAGATCCATGGCAGGCGGGCAGCGGCTCATCGCCTCCAGGCCGCTTGAGTCGGGGCTCCGGGGAACCCCCTATCCTCCCGCCAGCCGTCCCAGCGCGAACGCCGCCCGCTCCACGCTCGGATAAACGGGGATGCCCCGCGCAGCGAAGTCGTCGCGGACTTCGTCGACGATCGCACGGTGCTCGCGGTTGTTCGTCTCGGTCGCGCCGAGTACCACCGCCACGGGCTTTGTCGATTTCTCGCAGATCTGGGCGAGCCGGTTGCACGCGTGCTTCAGCCGTTCGCCCGCGTCGGGTCGGCCGAAGAACCAGTCCTCTCCCACGTTCGCGATGGCGAGGTCGTAGGCCGGGCTTTCCAGCATCAGTTCCAGCAGGCCGTTCGAAGAGAGCCCGGAACCCGCGAGGATCGACTGGTCCACCGGGTTGCCGACCCAGTCCGCGAGTTGCGGCGCCCTGGCCCGCACCTTCTCGCGCACGTCGTCCGGGAGAGGGACAACGGCGAAACAGTTCTCCTCGGCCGCATCCGCGGACTGGACGCTGCGCCCGCCGCCGCCGCCCACGATGGCGATGTTGCGGCCGGCCGCCTTCGGCAGCATCTCCGCGCCAAGCATGAGGTCGAGCAGCTGTCCCTGGTTGCGGGCCCCAGGGGCGCCGCCCTGCTTGAGGCCGGTGCTCCAGAGCTCGGCTGCCCCCGCCAGCGCGGCGGTGTGCGAGGCGGCGGAACGCGCCCCGGCCTGGGTCCGTCCCGCCTTGTGGATGATGACCGGCTTCTTTGCCGCGGCCGCAGCCAGGCCTTCGTAAAACCCTCGCCCGTCCGGCACGCCTTCCACGTACGCACCGATGACCGTGGTCTCGGCGTCGTCGGCCAGGTAGCGCAGCATCTCCCCCGGCGTCACATCCAGTCCGTTGCCGTAGTTCGCCACCTTCCCGAACTTCATCCCGCGGGCGTTGCCTCGCGTGATCACCTCGACGGCGTTGTTGCCGCTCTGGCTGAGGAACGCGACCGTGCCCGCCGCCTGCGGGAGGTCCGGGCGGAAGGAGAGCCCGCCGCCGGGGTGGTACAGGCCCATCCCGTTCGGGCCCAGGATGCGCACGCCCTTCGCCGCCGCGCTCGTCGCTATCTGTCGCTCGAGCCCCGCCGCTTCTTCGTCGCCGGTCTCACTGAAGCGGCCGGTGAACAGGTGGAGAAACTTCACGCCCTTCTGCCCGCACTGGTCGACCAGGTCCAGCACGGCTCCCGCGGGCAGGCAGGAGATCACGAGGTCGACTTCGCCAGGGGCGTCGAGCAGCGCGGGGTACGCCTTGAGTCCCGCCACCTCGCCGGCGCTGCGGTTCAGCGGGTAGATCGGTCCGGAGAAGCCCATCGTCTTGATCGCCTGCACGTAGTCGTGGCCGGGGCTGTCGACATTCGTCGAGGCGCCGGCGATGGCTACTGAACGCGGGCGGAAGAGGCGATCGAGGTCGGGCGTGGTTGGGAAGCGTGACACGCGGGCGATTCTATACCGAACCGGTGGCTCAAACGCCCCGCTTATCGCCCCAGATGAGGATGTGGAGGCGCGAACTGAAGCGGTAGCCCCGCGCCGCGCAGACTTCCGCCAGCCACGGGCTGCGCGCGTTCAACTCGGCGGCCGTCGTGCCTTCGGGCATCAGGACAACCCGCCCCGCGGGGATCCCGAACCGCTCGCGCAGTGCCTCGACTTCGTCCAGGTCGTTCGCGTCCTGGACGACGAACTTGAAGAACGCGTTTTCGCGGCCCGCGAAGTCGCGAAGCGGTCCTTCGGGAAGCCGCTCGAGGCCTTCGTTGCCGGAATGCGCCAGCTTCGGCGAGACGTTCCACTGGTCGATCAGGTTTCCGAGCTCCCCGGGCGCGATTGTCCCGTTCGTCTCGACTTCGATCCGGAGGCCCGCCGCCTTCAGCAGTGACACCAGCGGGACGAGTTGGCGCCGCTGGATGAGCGGTTCGCCGCCGGTGATGACCACGTTTCGCGGCGCCCGCGCGAGCACGTCCTCGGCGATGGCGTCCGCCGGCAACTCCGTGATCTGTTCCGACTTGTCGAAGCGCGACCAGTCCCAGGTGTAGGGCGTGTCGCACCAGGCGCAACGCAGGTTGCAGGTGCTCAGGCGGACGAACGTGCTCGCCATGCCCGCCGAGACGCCTTCGCCCTGGACCGATGAGAAAATCTCCGGCTTGCCGTCGGCCATGCGCGCCACCAGGAGCCGCGAGGTGCTTTCCAGGCGTGAATCAGACATCAGCGGACCGCGAGTGCCGGGTCGGCGATCCCGGCCGCCGCGAACCCGGCGGCCCGGAGTTCGCACGAATCGCAGACGCCGCAGGGGCGGTCGAGCCCCGCGTAGCAGCTCCACGTCAGTTCGAGCGGCGCGCCCATCTCTGTGCCGTAACGCACGATGTCGGCCTTCGACATCGTGATAATCGGCGCCTCGATCCGGAGCGGGACGCTGTAGGCCGTGCCGACCTTGCTTCCCAGCCGGATGACCTCGGTGATCGCGTCGTAGAACTCCGGCCTGCAGTCCGGGTAGCCCGAGTAGTCGATGGCGTTCGCGCCGACATAGATGGCGCCCTCGAGCGTCGCCGGATCGCCGCCGTCCTGTTCGATCGTCTCCAGCAGCCAGCTTTCGAGGGCGGCCGCCGCGAGGGTGACGAAAAAGGTATTGCGCAGCGGCACGTAGGTGTTCGGGATGTCCGATGCCATCTCGTCCGGGTCCCGGTTCTCTGGAAGCCGGTGTGCCTGGCTTGTCAGCGACGAGAACGACGCTAACTTTGCATAAAACGAAGCATCGACCTCGGCCATCTCAATCCCCAGTCGCTCCGCGACGGCGCGGGCCGAGCGCAACTCCCGGACGTGGCGCTGTCCGTAGCCGATGCTCAGGGCGCGGACTTCATGGCCCTGCCGCACCGCATGGGTGGCAACGGTCGTCGAATCGAGGCCGCCGGAGAGCAGCACAATCGCCTGCATGTTACGAAGGTAGCAGGCTTGCGCGCCGCGGGGCAGCTCGGGCGCCAGGCCGGTGGTGCGCTTACACTTCGACGAGATGGACCGGCCCCCTCCCGCGCGGCTCGATTCACTCACGGGCCTGCGTTTCTTCGCGGCCTGGATGGTCGTGGTCCACCATTTCGCGAACTTCGGCGCCCTGCCCGTGCTCTGGCGCTACCAGGGCTTCGGCGCGACGGGAGTGACGTTCTTCTTCGTGCTCTCCGGCTTTGTCCTTACCTGGTCATTCGTCCCGAGCGACACGCCGGCACGGTTCTACTGGCGGCGCTTCGCCCGCATCTGGCCGTTGCATGTGGTCACCACGCTGCTCGCGCTTCCCGTGTTCTATTCGATGCGAGACGTGCCGTACGACTGGACGGCGATAACCCTGTCGTTCTTCCTCCTCCACGCCTGGGTGCCCACGGTGACGACCTACTTCGCGGGCAACCCCGCTTCGTGGACGCTCTCCTGCGAGATGTTCTTCTACGCGCTCCACCCGTTCCTCGTGCGTCCGTCGCTCGCGCTCAAGCCGGCCGTCCTCGCCGCCGCCACCGCCTTGGTGCTGGCGGCGGTGTTCGTGGTGGCGCGTTGGTCGCCGGATTGGTTCTCGCTGCGGATCGTGGGGTGGCTGCTCTACATCTCGCCGCTCTTCCGCGTCGGCGAATTCCTCCTCGGGGTGGCGCTCGCCGCCGCGCTCAAGCGTGGCTTCCGCGTCCCGTTCGGGGTCATCCCGGCGGCCATCCTCGTGGGGGCCTGGTTCCACCTGGACTACCAGTTCAGCCTCGACTTCCCGGCCGAGTTGAGGGCGCTCACGTCCCAACTCAACTACGTCGTGCTCCCGCTGCTTTACGCGGCGCTCATCGGCGCGGCGGCGCAGCTAGACCTCTCCGGCGCCCGCTCGTGGCTCCGTTCGAAGCCGCTCGTCCTGCTCGGGCAGTGGTCGTACGCGCTTTACCTCGTCCACGCGACGATCATCTACGCGCTCATCGAATGGCTTGGCGTGCGAACCTACAGCCCGCTGAATGTGCTCTGGTTCGCCGGGGTCTCGGTCATCGCGATCGCCGCATCGGCTGCCCTCTACTCGCTGATCGAGCACCCGATCGAGCAGCGCTTACGGGCCTGGCAGCGGGAGCGGCTCGCGGCGCGCATCCGCGCAGATGCGCCGGCCGCCGCCGTGGAACGGCCGTAGCGGCGGCCCCGAGCGTGCTCCCCCCGAAGCGCCGCGGAGCGTAGGGTAACGGCCATGGCGAACGAACCCCGGAAGCAACGTGCCCGCTGGCGCCTCTACGACTGGGATGCCATCGCCGGCATCCTCGCCGCCGGCGCGGCGCTCGTCCTGCACTTCCTGCACGTCATCGAAACCGACGTCCTCCTCACCATCGCCCTCGTCGTCATCGCGCTGCTCCTCTTCCGCGATTTGCGGCGTGAGGCCCAGGATGAGGTCCTCCTCGAAGCGGTCAGCCACAACGGGGCCACCCTCGACGGGATCCTCGCCCGGCTCGACAAGCCCGATGTGCTCCTCGTTGGCCCGCGGTCGCTTCGCTCGGCGAGCGAAGCCTTCGCCAGGGACGCGCGCGGCGAGATGATCTGGTTCAACGTCTGCCTGCTCATGTTCCGGCCGCAGGCCCTCTTCGATTCGCTGCTCGCGCCCGCGCTGATGAACCCGAAGGTGTCCGCGGTCCAGTTCGTGCTCGACGAATCGGAGAGGGATGCCTGGGAGACTCAGGTCGTGCCAAAGGCGAACGCGACCGGCTTCGGGGCGAAACTGAGGGAACCCCGCTGGGTGCCGCTGAAGCAGGAGGCGGTTTCCTTCATCCTGGCCGACACCGATGCCGGGGCCACCGAGGCCCACTTGAGCTTCTGGGGAGAGCCGTTCATGTCGCGCCAGCCCGGTTTCGATATCCCGCGCTACGTCTTCCACGTCCAGGCGCACTCCGACTTGGTCCCCCAGCTCATCGAGATGGAGCGGCGCTACCGGGGCCCCCGCTAGGTGGAAGAGGCCGGTTCGTGGGCTACTCGCGCGCTTTGCGCATCGCGTCCATGGCCACTTTCATCTCCGGTGGGAGCTCCTTGCCCGCGTCGGTGAAGGCCTTCACCTGGGCAGCGCCGGTATGCGCGAAAACCTGGCCCATACGCGTCTCTATCCAGTTGCGGTTGTCTTCGAGCACGTCGATCTGGCCCTGGAAGCGTGGCGCCACGTAGCGCGCCCAGAGTTCGTAGCTGCGGAGCGTCTTCTCCGTGCTGGTCCACTCGTGGGCGAGGCCGAGGATGCCGCCGATCCCGCCGGAGCGCTCCTGGATCTTCTGTACCGCGGCGACCGCGTCGTCCGGGGTGCCTACGATGACCCCGTCCCGCACGATCGCGCCCTCGATGTCCGGGGCGCCGCCCGCGAACGGGGGTGCGCTGGCCGGCCCTTCCATGTTCATCCGGTCGCCGACGTACGCCTGGCGCTTGTAACCCTCGCGCACGTCGTTGATCGCCTCCTCCTTCGAGTCGGCCAGGTGGATGGGGATGACCACCTTCCAGTCGGCGCGGGTCACCTGCTTGCCCGAATCTGCCGCCGCTTCTTCGGCCCAACCCCACGTGCGTTCGAACGCATCATTGCTGACCCCGGCCACCGAAAGCAGCCCGACGCCGTGCTTGCCCGCGGCAGTCGGCCCGGAAGGGGTGAAGCTGGCCGCCACCGCGACGGGTGGGTGTGGGTCGGTGTAGTTCGCCATCTGCAGGCGGGCGTCCCGGAGAGTGAACCAGTCGGTCTCCATGGTCAGGGGTTCGCGCGTGCGCAGCATGTGCATGATCGCGTCCAGCGATTCGCCCATCCGTCGCCGCTGGTCGACCGGGTCGATTCCCATCATGTAGGCGTCGGAGGTCAGCACACCGGGGCCGCAGCCCAGCATCACGCGGCCCTCGGTCATGTGGTCCAGCTGGAGCACGCGGTCCGCCACCATCAGGGGGTGGTGGTAGGGGAGCGAGGTCACGCCCGTGCCGAGCTTGATCCGCCGGGTCCGCTGCGCCGCCGCCGCGATGAAGATGAACGGGTCGGCGATCAGTTCGCGGGCATAGCTGTGGTGCTCGCCGATCCAGACTTCGTCGTAACCGAGCGCGTCGAGGTGCTCGATCAGGTGCATGTCGCGCTTCAGCGCCAGGGTGGGGTTCTCGCCCACACGGTGGAACGGCGCCATGAAAATCCCGAACTTCATGCGGTGTGGCTGGTACATCGAAGGACTCCAGGTCCCGGGGTGCCGGGCGGTATGCGCGGCATCATACCCGCGGAGCGCTCCGGTCGCGCATGCCCGGCCGGAGCGCTACTTCTTTCCCGCCCGGAGCAACTCCATCGCCTTTACGATCCGGCGCTGCCGCGTTTCCGCGGTCTTCGCCTCGGCGATCGCGAGGACGTGCCGGCGCCTGTCGCTGTAAGAGAGCGATTCGAAGAACCCCTTTGCCGCGGCATCCCCCGCCATGGCGGCGGCGAAGTCGTCGGGGACCTCCACCTCCCGTGGCGCCGTGTCCAGCGCGAGTTCAACCTCGATGGCGTCTCCCGCGGCGATCCCCGCGGCAGTTCGGTGTTCCGCGCTCACAGGCAGGTAGAACTTGCCGCCCATCGGGGCCACGGTGCTCCGGTACGAATAGGAGCCAATCGTCACCGTGACCGCCGGCCGTTTGCCTGTGCCCAGCGCCTCGACGATCTCCGGCGGCACTTCGATTCCGGTGGCAGTCTTTCCGTTCAGCTGAAGGGTTGCCTGGAACTTCACCCGGGGAGTCTACATCAGCGGGCCAGGATCGCCGCTTCCCATGCTTCTTTGCCGAACCCGCTGGCTTCTTCGGCCGTCTCCCGGCCGCGCGTGTGGCGTTCGCGCGCCGCGTCGTACACGTCGGCGATGTGGAGGCCGACAGTGCTCCAGCGGAAGCGCTCCACGGAGCGTTGGGCTGCCCGGCTGAAGTTCGCCCGGAGCTCCGGGTTCCCGAGTAGCACTTCTAGCTTCTCCGCGAACGGCCCCGGGCAGCGCCACGGGATGAGGTAGCCGGTTACGCCGTCGATCCCCGTTGAGACCAGCCCGCCGACGCGAGATGCGACAACCGGCGTGCCGCAGGCCATCGCCTCCACGGCGACGAGGCCGAAGCTCTCGTAGTAGCTCGGGACCACGCAAACGTCGGCGGCGGAGTAGTACCAGGGCAGCGCGTCGTGCGAGACCGCGCCCTCGAATCGGACGTTCGCGCTGATCCCGGCCGCCGCTGCCTGCGCTTCCAGTTCGGCGCGCATGCTCGCCGCCCGCTCGTCGCCCCCGACGATGAGCAGCGTGAAGTCGCGCCGTTCCAGTTCGGCAACCGCGTCGACCAGGATGTCGACGCCCTTCAGCTTCTCCAGGCGGCCGACCCAGAGGAGCACCGGCGCGCTTTCCGGCAGGTTCAGGCGCTCCCGGGCGACGGCACGGTCGCGCGGCTGGAAAAGTTCGAGGTCGATCCCGCAGGGCACGGTGTGC
>CALMIW010000034.1 GCA_937864275.1 uncultured Dehalococcoidia bacterium | reverse complement strand
GAGGGTTGTGCGCGGGCTGCTTGCGAGCGAACGGGAGCTTCATGGCGCAGGCCACCGGAAGGAGGGCTGAAGGCGTGGCAGGTTCGCCATCAGCGGGCTCCTAGGGGACGTCGACGCCTTCGAGGACGCGGTCGATGATGTCGTCGGTCGAGAGCTCTTCGGCTTCGGCCTCGTAGGTGGTTACGACGCGATGGCGGAGGACGTCATGCGCGAGTGCCTTGACGTCGTCGGGAGTGGTGTAGGCGCGCCCCTGGAGGAATGCGTGCGCCCGGGAAGCCTGGGCGAGGGCGATGCTCGCCCGGGGGGAGGCGCCAAAGCCGATGAGCGAGGCGAGCTCCGGCAACCGGTAGGCAGCCGGCCGTCGCGTCGCATACACGAGCTGGACGATGTAGTCCTTCAGCGCGTCGTCGATGGCGACTTCCTGGACTGCGCGACGGGCGGCGGCGAGGTCCATCGCGTGCGCCGCGACGTTGACCTTCGGGGCCGAGCCATCCAGGCCGAGGTCGAGGATCTGGCGTTCCTCCTGGCGCGTCGGGTAGTCGACCTTCACCTTCAGGAGGAAGCGATCCAGCTGGGCCTCTGGCAACGGGTAGGTGCCTTCCTGCTCGATGGGGTTTTGCGTGGCCATGACAAGAAACGGCTCGTCGAGCGGCATGGTCTCGCCGCCGATGGACACCTGGCGCTCCTGCATGGCTTCGAGGAGGGCGGATTGGACCTTCGCCGGCGCGCGGTTCACTTCATCGGCGAGGACGAGGTTCGCGAAGATGGGGCCGCGGCGGATGGTGAATCGCCCGTCGGCCTGACTGAAGATCTCCGTGCCCATCAGGTCGGCCGGGAGCAAGTCCGGCGTGAACTGGATACGCACGAACTTCAGGTCCAGCGCCCGGGCGAGGGTAGAGACCGTGAGCGTTTTCGCGAGGCCGGGCACGCCTTCGACCAGGATGTGGCCGTGACAGAGCATGCCGATCAGCAGCCGGTCGATCAGGTCTTCCTGGGCGATGATGACCTTGTGGACCTCGGCGCGGACGCGCGCGAGGGTCTCGGCCACGACGGCGGCCTGCGGTGAAAGCGAGAGGGCGCCTGCGGCCAAGCGGTTGCTCCGGGGCTGGGAAGTTCCCCAATTGTAGTCTTCACGGGTGTAAAGACGCGATGAACGACGGGCCAGGCGCCCACCAGACACGGTTCGCGGGCCGGATCAATCGTCGATGGGCTCGCTTGTCTGCGGGTGGTAGCTCGCCCGGGCGAACGCGATGGCCCAGACGGCCCGCGCGCCGGCGTCCTTCAGCGCGCGGGCGCACTCGACCGCGGTGGCGCCAGTGGTGACCACATCGTCAATGAGGGCGACCGTGAGCCCGTCGAGCCGTTCGCCGCGGTACTCGAACGCCCCGGCAACGTTCGCGCGCCGTTCGCCGAGGCGCTGCCCAACCTGACGCTGGGTCTTGCGTACGCGTTCCAGCCCCGGCGACGGCACCCAGCCGGCGTGTCCGAGGAGCAAGCTGGACTGGTTGAACCCGCGCTCCCTGACGCGCGACCTGTGGAGTGGCACCGCGAAGAACCGGTCCACGGCAAGATCCGCGGCCAGTGCGGGCATGAACGCGGCCATCGCGGGGGCAGCCGACCGATAGTGCTGGTACTTGAGCGCGTGGATCAGGCGGCGCGCCGCGCCGGCCATCTCGAATGACGCGCGGACTCCTTCGAGTTGGTGCATGTGGAAGCACCGGGGGCAGTTCCCTTCTCCGTCCCACGCGGCCGCGCAGAACGGGCAGTGTCCAGGGCCGGCCACCCGTCTCAGGCTTTCCGCGCAGGCCTCGCAGAGCACGGATCCGAAGCTGCCGCAGCCCGCGCAGCGAAGCGGATAGAGCAAATCGGCGGCGGCCGCGGCCGCGCGGCGAATCATGCGGCGGAGTGTAGCGGCGGAAACCGCCGCGCGCTGGCTACAATGGACGGGTGGACGTCACCATCCTCCTCTTCGCTTCCATCGCCGAAAAGGCGGGCTCGCGAAAGCTGAGCCTGCCAAGCGAGCCCGGCGACACCGTGGCAAAGGTTCGCGACCGGCTGCTGGAACGCTTCCCGCAGCTCGTCGATTCGCTGCCAACGCTCCTCTACGCGCTGAACGAGGAATACGTGAAGGAGTGGGAGCCGGTGCCGGCGGGCTCGACGCTCGCGCTCATCCCACCGGTTTCGGGAGGTTAGTCCGATGCTGATCCGCGTGACCGACGAGGTCCTTCGCCCCGACGACGCCGTCGCGGCGGTGCAGACGCGCGCCAGTGGCGCGGTGACCGTCTTCCTCGGCGTCGTCCGGGATAACAACCTGGGCCGAAATGTCGGCCACCTGGAGTACGACGCCTATCCGGCGATGGCTGAGCGCGTGATGCGCGAAATCGCCGAGGAAGCAAAGGCTCGCTTCGGCCTGGAAGACTGCGCGGTGCTCCACCGCACGGGCCGGCTGGAAATCGGAGAGACGAGCCTCCTGGTCGCGGTCGCCTCGGGGCACCGTGCCGAGTCGTTCGACGCGGGACATTGGCTCGTCGACGAGATCAAAAAACGCGTGCCTGTCTGGAAGAAGGAAGTGTGGGAAGACGGCGAGGCCTGGATCGAAGGTCCCGAATCGCTCGGCATGCAGCAGGCGCCGGCCGGGATGCGGGAGGTCTAGCCGCCTCGTGAGCCACCCCCATGCCTTTAGCCGCTTCTGCATGCACTGCGGCCAACGCCTCACGACGGCCGTGCCGGAAGGCGATACGAAGCGGCGCATGGTCTGCTTCGACTGCGGCTTCGTCCATTACCTGAACCCGCGGCCCGTCGCCGGGACCATCCCGGTGCGCGAAGGGAAGGTGCTCCTCGGGCGGCGAGACATCGAGCCGCGCCGGGGCTTCTGGGTCTTCCCCGGCGGTTACATGGATGTCGGCGAGAGCGCCGAGCAGGCGGCCATCCGGGAAACGCTCGAAGAAGTAGAGATCGAAGTGAGCGACCTCGAACTCATCGGCGTCTTCACCCGAGTCGAACCCGGGGTGGTGGTGATCGTCTATGAGGCCGTCGCTATCGGCGACCCGAAGGCCGGGCACGAAACCAGCGAGATTGGCTGGTTCGCCCCGCATGAGATCCCGTGGGAAGAGATCGCGTTCGACAGCACCGAGGCTGCGCTGCGTGCCTGGGTGGCCAAGCGCGGCGGCTGACTCAGTCCTGAAGGTAGGCGGCGAGCTCCCGCGACGAGACCGATGTATCCACGTAGCCGAACGTCCCCTGTTCCAGGATTTCCTTCGTGGCAGCCAGGAAGCCGGTCAGGGCCGCCTTCCAGAGCGAAGTCGCCAGGCTGATGCGCTTCACGCCGGCGGCGGTTAGCTGGTCCACCGGGAACGAACGGCCCGGCATACCAACCATGAAGTTCACGGGTTTGGAGACCGACTCGCAGACGGTGCGGACGGCTTCGATGTCCGGCAGGCCGGGCGCGAAGAGGACATCGGCGCCGGCCTTCTCGAACGCCTGCAGGCGCCTGACGGTATCTCCCAGGTCCGGGTTGCCGCCGACGAAGTTCTGCGCCCGCGCGGCGAGGATGAAGGGGAACGGCAGCGAGCGGGCAACCGCGGCGGCGGCGGCCACGCGTTCCACCGCCTCTTCAAAGCCGTACAGCGGCTTCGAAGGGTTGCCGGTCGAATCTTCGATCGAGCCGCCGACGAGGCCCACCCCGGCCGCGAGCCGGATCGTCTCGGCGGCCTCCCGAGGGTCGTCGGCGAAGCACCGTTCGAGGTCCGCGGAGACGGGTAGATCCGTCGACTCGACGATGAGCGCCGCATGGGTGAGCGCTTCGTCGCGCGTGATCCGCCCGTCGCGCTTGCCGAGCGTGCCCGCACAGGCGCCACTGGAAGTCGCCAGCGCCTTGAACCCGAGCGCGGAGAGGATGCGCGCTGAGGCGCCGTCCCAGGGGTTGGGGATCACGAACGAACCGGGTGCGCTGTGCAGTTCCTGGAAGATGCGGGCTTTTTCGGCTTGTGTCGGCATACAGAGAACCTCGAGTGGTTCACTGCATGGTCGGGGATTCGCGGAGGTTCTGTCCCGAGCCATTCCGGCTCGACGCAGGCTTTCGGGTGGCCCGGGAGACTCTACCGAAGCGACACGATCGGCACTGCCCTGGGCTGGCCGAAAATGGTGACTTCCAGCGCATCGAGCGTGGCGCCGACAGGCACCTGGAAACTGATCCAGCCGCGGCGCGACTCGCCGGGCTGTAACTGCCCTGTCTGGAAGGCCGGGGTACTGTTGGTGATCGCCCAGGAGTGCTCCTGGCCGTCGGTATCCAGGAGCTTGAAGAAGCTCATGCTGTATGTCTGCCTGGCCGTAAGCGCCTGCTGGGTGACTTCCATGGCGACCCGCCGGCTTCCGGCGTTCGTAGGGAAGAGCCCGGGCGGCTCCGGGTCCACCACCTGGTGGACGGTGTAGCGCGAGCCGTTGACTTCGATCGACTCGCCGATGGCGACGGTGCCGGACGCGCCCGTGCCGGGAGTCGAGGGGACCGGTGTGAGCACCGCATTCGCGGTCGCGGCGATGGCGGTAACCTGGCGCACCGCGGCGGTCACCGCGGCGCCCGCGCTGCCGCTGGACTGGTAGCCGGTCCCTTCGGGGGTTGCCGGGTTGTCACCGACTCGGGCGCCGCTGGAGCGCTCTTCGATTTCCCGGCTGAGGATGCCGGATTCCACTCGCAGGAAGACCAGGAAGATGCCGGCGGCGGCGACCAGGATCGAAAGCACGAGCAGGCCGATGGCCTTTGGCATCGTCATGCGCTGATCCTACTGGCGCACGCCGTTGTGGGGATCAGCGCCGGCGGGAGTAGCCCCCGCGCGGGGCGGGTGCTTCCGGCTGGCGGCCCAGGCGGTAATGCGGCGCCAGCAGCGGGACCACCGTGCCCGCATGCGGGTCGGCGATCCGGGCGACGATCCGCGGGTGTGCTTCCTGCAGGCGGTCCAGCGATTGGTCCGTCGTCACCACGGTCGGCAGGCCGGCGACGTGCCGGTAGTTGACGACCTGGTAGAGCTTCTCCTGGGCCCACTGGGTAGTCTGCTGGGCGCCAAGGTCGTCGAGGACGAGCAGGTCCACGTTGCGGACGCGGTCGAAGAGTTCGTCGTAGGGGGCATCGCGGCCGGGCGCGAACGACGCGCGCAGATAGTCCAGCAAGTCCGGGACGACGGCGAAGAACACTCCCCGGCCGCCGGCGAGCACGCGGTTTGCGATAGCCGCGGCAAGGTGCGTTTTTCCGCAACCGTTCGCGCCCTGCAGCACGAACCAGCCTTTGGGGTCTTCCGCGTAGGCCATGGCTGCCCGGAAAGCCGACTCGAGGGATTCGCGCTCCTCCGGATGGAGCCCGGGAACGCGCAGGTCGAACGTGCGGAACTGGTGCTCGGCAACGCGTTCGCGCGTCATACCGCCGACCTGGGCGTAGCCTCCGCGCACTTCCGCATCGAGCACCAGGACGCGGGAGAGGCCCTCGTCGCAGAGTCGCGTGGCAAAGCGCTCGTCGAGCTGCTGCGGGCGGGTGGTGGTCGTGAAGACGGTCGGGAGGCTGGCGTTGTAGCGGTGGTTCACCACCTGGAGGAGCTTTTCGCGAGCCCATGGCGTCCCGCCCCCGGTGTCGATGTCATCGAGGATGAGCAGCGGCGTGTTCCGGACCTGGTCGAAGAGCTGGTCGAAGCCCATGTCGTCCTGGTCGGGTTCGAAGCTGGCGCGGAGGTGGTCGAGAAGGTCGGGGACCACCATGAAGAGCACCGGTTCGCCAGAGGCGATGCGGTCGTTGGCGATGGCGGCGGCGAGGTGGGTCTTGCCGCTGCCGGAGACGCCGGTGAACACGAGCCAGCCCGAGGGGGCGGCGGCGAATTCGCGGGCGGCCCTGTACGCCTCCTCGAACCAGCCGCTCTCGCCGGTGCGACCGGCCGGGACGAGGCTCTCGAAGGTGAAGCGGGTGAGGGCGCCCAGGTTGCTCATGCGTTCGAGGCGAGTTCGGCGGACGTGTTCGTCCTCGTTCATCACGCAGCTGCAGGGCTCGGCCTTGCCGAATCGAGGGTGGTCGACCGGGAGCGCGCGGCGGACGAAGCCGGCGCCCTTGCAGATGGCGCAGACCGGAGCTTCCGGCGTGGCTTCAGCTCCCCGGCCTGAGCGCACCTCCGAGGTATCGGCGTTTGCGGTCTTCGAGAGAATCTCGCCCAGGCGTTTCATTGGGACGGCCCTCCTCGGCCCAGTTCCTCAGGATTTTCTCAACGTAGCGCCAGTTGCGCGCGTTCAGTTCGGCTGCCTCGCGGAAGGCATCCTCGATCCAGTCTGCCGGATAGAGGTCTTCGGCTTCGATGAGCCGATCGCCAACCATCGGCGTGATCGTACCAATGTGTTCCTCGTAGAGCCGGAAAATCCCGGGGCGCCGTTCGCGCGGCTCCAGCGGTTCGACGGCGGTTTCCGGCCGGAGGCTTATCTCGCCGGCCCGGATCCGGGCGATCGTGCGGCGGGAGACCGGGTCGCTGGGGGAGTACGCGCCTTCATCGATGCCCGCGCCGCGCAGGCGGGGGGCGGCCGGCGCGCCCAACTCCAGGCACTTCTCGAGGCCGGCGGCAAGCCCGGCGCGGCCGCCGCCGAGGCTTTCGAAGCTCGCGCGGGCATCCGGTTGCGCCCAGATCTCGGCCGCGGTCGTGCAGCGTTGTTCGCCGCGCTGGTCCTGGGCGAGGCGGCAGACCCAGAGGAAGGCCAGGAGCGCCCCGGGCGTATCCAGGCGCGGAAGCACCGCCGAAAAGAAGAGGTTCGGGATGGCCGTCGCCTTGCCGATGCCGGGGAAGCCGGTGAAGCCGGTCATCGAACTTCGGATTCCGGTGCACTGAAGCCCGAGGGCAGCACGGAAGAAGAGGGGGCCACCGACTCTCGCTGCGATGCGCGGGCGGGGTTACTCGGGGAGGTCATCGGTGCGCAGGACCCAGTCTTCGAACTTGGCGAAGCGCTCGCGGAAGCGCAGCTCGACGGTGCCGGTTGGCCCGTTGCGATGCTTGGCGACGCTCACCTGGGCAACGCCCTTCGGGTAGGCGCTCTCGGGGAGGTCCGGGTGCTGCTGGGCCCACTGCTCCTGGGTGACGTAGAGCTCCTCGCGGCTGAGGAACATGACGATGTCGGCGTCCTGTTCGATGGAACCGGAGTCGCGAAGGTCGGAAAGCATCGGTGTACGCGGGTGGCGGTTCTCAATCGCGCGGGAGAGCTGGGCGAGGGCGACGATCGGCACGTCCAGTTCGCGGGCAAGCCCCTTCAGCGTGCGGGAGATGTAACTGATCTCCTGGACGCGGTTTTCGCGGCCGCCCTGGCCTTCGCCCTGCATAAGCTGGAGGTAGTCGATCACGATGAGGTCGAGTTGCTTCGATTCGCCGGCGAGGCGGCGCGCCTTGGCCCGCAGCTCGGCGGCGGTGAGCATCGGCGAGTCATCGAACCAGATGTTCGCTTCCGAGAGGCGCGCAGCCGCGGCGACGACGCGG
This sequence comes from uncultured Dehalococcoidia bacterium, assembly GCA_937864275.1. GTDB lineage: Bacteria > Chloroflexota > Dehalococcoidia > Tepidiformales > Tepidiformaceae > Amarobacter. The sequence goes on along the minus strand of CALMIW010000034.1, from coordinate 1,825 downwards.
CGCTCTTCGAGCTCGGTGTTCTGGCCGAGGCGGAGACGGCTGCTATCGACGCCGGACTCCGCCGAGAGGAGGCGGATGGCGAGCTGCTCGGACGACATTTCGAGCGAGAAAAAGGCGACGTGGGCGCCCTGTTCGATCGCCGCGTTACGCGCGATCCCGAGCGCGAAGCTGGACTTACCGACGCTCGGGCGGGCGCCAATGATGACCAGGTCCGAGCGCTTGAGCCCGGTGAGGAGCGTGTCCAGGTCGGTGAAGCCGGTGCGGATAGCCGAGAGCTCGATCCGCTCGATCTCGTCGGGGTCCTGGTCCAGGTAGGCATCGAGCAGCTGGCGGATGTGGACGAAGTCGCGGAAGTTCTCGCCGCCGCGAATGCGCTGGATGAGGTTTTCGGCCTTGGAAAAGACCTGCTCGATCTCGGCGGGGGCCTCGTAGGCCATCTGGAGGATGCCGGTGGCGGCGTGGATCAGGCCGCGGTAGGTGCTGTCCCGCTTGACGATGCGGGCGTAGAACTCGGCGCCGAGTGATGTGGGCAGGCGGCGGATGACGTCGGCGAGGAATACCTGTCCGCCGACTTCCTCGAGCCGGTCCCGGCTGGCCAGTTCGTGCGCGACGGTGATCTGGTTGACGACTTCGTCGCGGTTCCACAGCGCGAGGCAGGCGTCGTAGACCCAGCCGTGCTTCTCGCGGAAGAAGTCGGCGGCTTTGACGATGCCCTGGACGGCGAGCATGGCCTGGGGATCGACCATGAGGGAGGCAATGACGGCCTCCTCTGCCTCGATGTCGTGCGGGGGTAGACGTTCGAGCGGGGCGAGGGTCATAGGGTGCGGAGGAAACCGGGGAAAAGCACGAATGCGCGCATCAATGCGCGGTTGGCCTCGGTCCCTGTTCTCCTCCTTCCCTGGTTACTCGGCTTCGGTTTCTTCGAGAGCGGCGGCGGCAGCCTCTTCGGCGGCCTTCGCCTCGGCAGCGGCCTTCTTCTCGGCGGCGAGCTTCGCATCCGCTTCAGCCTGCGCGGCCTTTTCGGCGAGGAACTTCTCGACGACGGGCTTCGAGGCTTCGTCCGGGACGACGTCGACGGTCACCTCGGAGTGGACGTTGCGGGTGAACTTGACGGTCACCTGCTTCTGGCCGATTTCGCGGATGGGCTCGGCGAGGAGGACGATCTTGGAGTCGACCTCGACACCCACCTTGGCGGTCAGCTGCTCGGCGATGTCACGGTTGGTGACGGAGCCGAAGAGGTGGCCGGTCTCGCCGACGCGGGCTTCGATGGTGACGGTATACCCGTCGAGCTTCGCGGCAACGCCGCGAGCTTCGCCATCGAGCTTCTCCTGGCGGCGCGCTTCCTTCTGAGCGAGGGAGTTCGCGCGCTGGAGATTATCCTTCGAGGTGGACCCGGCAAGCCCGCGGGGCAAGAGGAAGTTGCGAGCGAAGCCGTTCTTGACTTCCTTCACTTCGCCGACCTGCGCGGTGCCTTCTACGTCTTCGAAAAAGACGACTTTCATGACCTGGACTCCAAATAGGGATGGCCCCGGCGGGACATACGGCGGGGTGTGTGTGCCCGCCCGGTGCGATCCCGGGGGCACCGTAGACGAATAAGAATAGCGGCTCCATCCGTTATCGTCGCGTGGGGCGATCCTTGATGGTTCCTGTACAGAGTCCACGGGTTATGGATAGCTGATTCTCGCGACAGATCGTGTCGTGTTTCAGCGACCCAATCGCGGGAATCGGCTGACCTTGTGGCCCTCTCGGCGCGGCGGGACGGCTGATTGAGCGCTCCTACCGCGCTGCCACCGGCTCCTTTGCGTCGAGGGCGAAGCCTTCGTAC